>JAJYDH010000033.1 GCA_021777685.1 Planctomycetota bacterium
CGCCAGTTCGCGCTCGACGTCGGCCGCGAGAACTGCCTGTACATCCACCTGACGCCGGTGTTCTACCTCAAGGCGGCCGGCGAGATGAAGACCAAGCCGACCCAGCACTCCGTCGGCGCCCTCCGCCAGATCGGCATCCAGCCCGACATCCTCATCTGCCGGACCGAGCACGAACTCAGCCCCGAGGACCGCGACAAGATCGCCCTCTTCTGCAACGTCGAGCGCAAGGCCGTCATCGAGGAGCGCGACCGCGAGTTCAGCATCTACGAGGTCCCGCTCAGCCTGGTCAACAACGGCCTGGACGACCTGATCGTCCGCAAGCTCGGGCTGAAGGCCAACGCGCTCGACATCTCCGACTGGCGGGAGCTGGTCGACCGGATCATCCACCCCGACACCGAGGTGACGATCGCCGTCGTCGGCAAGTACATGAAGCACCGAGACGCGTACAAGTCGGTCTACGAGTCGCTCGACCACGCCGGGATCGCGAACCGGGCGAGGGTGGTGGTCCGGCGGATCGAGGCCGAGGAGATCGGCCGAGACGGTGCCGCGGGGGTCCTGGCGGGGGTCGACGGCCTGCTCGTCCCCGGCGGGTTCGGGATGCGGGGGATCGAGGGGAAGATCGAGGCGATCCGCTACGCCCGGACCAAGGGCATCCCGTTCTTCGGGATCTGCCTGGGCATGCAGTGCGCCTCGATCGAGTACGCCCGGAGCGTCCTGGGGCTGGAGGACGCCAACAGCACCGAGTTCAGCGCCACGACCCAGAACCCGGTGATCGCCCTGATGGCCGAGCAGGCCACGATCCTCGAACGCGGGGGGACGATGAGGCTGGGCGCCTGCCCCTGTTCGCTCGTCCCGGGCTCGCTGGCCCGCCAGGCCTACGGGGCCGACCTGATCCACGAGCGGCACCGGCACCGCTACGAGTTCAACAACAAGTACCGCAAGCTCTTCGAGCAGGACGGATTCGTGCCGACCGGCCTCAGCCCCGACGGCAACCTCGTCGAGATCATCGAGCTCCCCACGTCCGACCACCCGTGGTTCCTCGCCGTCCAGTTCCACCCCGAGTTCAAGTCCAAGCCGACCAGGGCGCACCCCCTCTTCCGCGACTTTGTCGCCGCGGCGCTCCGCAAGCACGAAGGGGCGAGGCAGGAGGTCGAGGCCCGTTGAGGTCGGTCGGCCGGCTCCCATCATCGAGAGGAGAGTCCCTGCCCCACACTCTCCGCTCGAACGGAAACCGATCTCTCTTCGAAACGCGGACGGCCGCCCCTGTCGGGGCGGCCGTCGCTGTCTTCGATCCGGGTTGAGCTCGGCTCAGGCCTTCTTGGCGGGGTCCTGGCCGTCGACCCAGTCGCCTTCCAGCTTCTGGTAATCCTTGGGCTTGAGGGTCGAGCCTTCGAGGGGGTCGGCCTTCCAGCCCATGATCTGCTGGGGCTTGCCGCGCTCGTGGCTGACGGTCTCCCACTTCTTGGCCCACGAGTCGTCGGCCTCGGAGACCTTGCCGGTGGCCTTGTCGAAGAAGTAGGCCTTGCCGTGGCGGTAGGAGTCGACGCCGAGGTTGACCGTGGCGATCGCGGCGTAGCCGGTCTCGGGCGGGCAGAGGGTCTCGACGTTCCTCGACCGGACGCACTCGATGAAGTGATTCCAGAGGGCGCGGGTGTCGCCGTCGCCCCGGGTGGCGAACTCGGGCTTGATCAGCTCGCCGCCCTCGGCCTTGTTCTGGCCCGGAGGGGCGGGGCGGCTGTCGAGCTTCTGGGGGACGACGCGGAAGGCGTTGCCGCCCTCGAAGGCGATCGTGCCGGTGTGGCCGCGGATGACCTCGCCGAGCTGGGTGTCGTTGCACATCGTGGCCGAGATGATGACCTGGCAGCCCTCGTCGTAGTCGGCGACCACGGTGGCGACGTCCGGCACGTCCCGGCCGTCATACTCCATGTAGAGCCCGCCGCCGCCGACCACCCGCCGGGGGAACCGGACGCCGGTGGCGATCAGCATGTGGGTGAGCTGGTGGACGAACAGGTCGGTGTACATGCCGCCGCCGAAGTCCCAGTAGCAGCGCCACTGGGCGTACTTGGCCCGGTTGAACGGCTGGTCGGGGGCGAGGCCGAATTCGGTCCCGAGGAACATCTTCCAGTCGACGGTCTTGGGGGTCATGTCCTCGGTCAGCGGGTAGTACCGCCACTGGCCGACGTCGGAGTTCCGGTAGTAGCTGGTCTGGGCCTGCATGACGTGGCCGATCTTGCCCGAGGAGACGACGTCGTACGCCATCTTCCAGACCGGGTGGGCCGTCGACTGGACGCCGACGGTCATGACCTGGCCGGTCCGCTTCTGGGTCTCGGTGATCCGACGGGCCTCGTCGATCGTGTGGCACATCGGCTTCTCGCAATAGACGTCCTTGCCGGCGTCCATCGCGTCGATCGCCATCTTGGCGTGCCAGTGGTCGGGCGTGGCGACCACCACCGCGTCGATGTCCTTGTCGGCCAGGAGCTTGCGGTAGTCCTTGGTGACCTTGGGCTTGTCGTCGGTGTTGATCCCGCAGCGTTCGGCCGAGGGGTAGAGTCCGCGGCCGACCTTCTTGTTGCCGTCCCAGACGTCGGCGACGCCGATGATGTCGACGGCCTTGCCTTCCTTCTTCATGTCGAGGAGGTGGCCGATGTGGGCCTGGGCCCGTCCGCCGGGGCCGAGGATGGCGAAGTTGATCCGGTCATTGGCCCCCTTGACGGCCCCGATGGCGGGGTGGGCGAAGGTCCCGGCAGCCGCCAGGGCGCCCGTGGCCGCCCCCGTGGTCTCCAAGAAACCACGACGCGACACTGTCTTCTTCTCGGTCATCGCCTTCTCCTGGGTCTGAGATCGCGGGCGGGGGGACTAAAGGCCGGACCTCGGCAAGGGCCCGGCCACTCATCCCTTATCGTTCCCCGATCGGGCCCCCGTTGCAATCGAATTCTTCGCGGCTTTTTGATTACAACTGGGGAGCGGCGTCCTTTCCCGGACCATCCGCAGTCTTTAAACGGCATCCCGCCCCGAGGCCCCTGCCATGCAGTTCGTCAAGGAATCCCGGATCTCCGCCCCGCCCGAGCGGGTCTTCGCCTTCCACGAGAGCCCCGGGGCGCTCCAGCGGCTCACCCCCCCGTGGGAGAATGTCCGGGTCGAGAGCGGCGGGACTTCGATCAAGGTCGGCAGCCGCGTCGTATTACTGACGAAGCTGGGGCCGATCCCGCTCCGGTGGGTCGCCGAGCACACCGAGTACGCCCCCCCGCACCGCTTCGCCGACCGCCAGGTCTCCGGGCCGTTCGCGAAGTGGCAGCACCGCCACGAGTTCCTCGACGACGGACGGGGAGGGACGATCCTCCGCGACTCCGTCGACTACGAGCCGCCCCTGGGGTGGCTCGGGCGGCTCCTGGGCGGCCCCCTCATCCGGTCCAAGCTCCGGAAGATGTTCGACTATCGCCACGAGGCGACCCGGAAGATCGTCGAGTCGGGGGATTTCCCGGGCTCTTGAGGTTTTTCGGCACGCCGGACGCGGCGAAGCGCCGTTTCGAAGTGCGTGGAGGCTTTCGTCCGGGCGGCCCATCGGTTAGGTTGTTGGTGGAGGAATCGAGCCCGAGGAAGCGCCCGCGCCGAGGGGCCTTTGGGGGGCGAAGGAATGGAACCCGTGCTGCTGGTCTGCGAGGGGTGCGGCGTCCGGATTCGCATCCGGACCTCGGACCCCGCCAGGGTCCGAGGGCGCGACTGCCCCCGGTGCTCCGCGCCGCTGGACTCCGCGGTCGACCGGGCACTCGGGATCGATCCGGCCCCGTCGCCCGACCCACAGCCCCGACGGCATTCGGCCCGTCGGCTGACGACCGGCGCCCTGGCCGTCCTGGTCGTGGCCGGCTCCCTGGCGAGCCTGGCCGTCCGCGAGGCCTCGCCCGGCCCGACCACGCCGCCCGCGCTCGCCGACGCCCGACCGTCCCGGACCCGCCCGTTGCCGATCGTCCCCGATGCTCCCCCCGAGGCCGCGCCAGCAGTCGCCCCTCCGGCCGAGGCCCCCGACCCCGATCTCGACCCGCCACCCCCGGACGACATGGCCGACGTCGAGAACGACCGGCGCGACCCCTCCACCCTTCCGAAAGAGGCGCCACCGCTCCGGGTCCCGCTCGACATCGGCCCGCCCCCGGCTGTCCCGCCCCTCGCCCCGAAGGTCCGCGAAGAACCCCGGCGGGTCCTCGTCCGCGACGCCAAGGGTAGGGCAATCGTGGCCCGCGAGTACGGCACGCTCAAGGGGCGGACGGCCGTGCTCCTGCCCGACGGCCAGATCGGATGGCCCGAGGGGCTGGTCGAGACCGATCGCCCGTTCGTCCCGGCCTCGATCGACGAGCTGCGCCGGGCCCTGCTGGACGACCCGGAATTCGCCACGTTCCGGGTCCTCCAGACGCCCCATTACCTGGTCTTCTACCAGAGCACCGAGCACTTCGCCCAGGCCAGCGCCGACCTCCTGGAACGGCTCTTCGACGGACTGACCGCGGCCCTGAAGAAGCACGGCCTGCCGGTCGAAAAGCCCGAGTTCCCGCTGGTCGCGGTGGTCTTCGCGACCGAGAACGACTTCCGGGCCAATCGCCGGGTCGCCGCCGACGTCCAGGCTTACTACGAGATCCTCTCGAACCGGATCTTCTTCTACGAGAAGTCCCGGCGCGACCAGGACTCGCCCGAGGTCTCGGCCCTCCGCAAGCCCCAGACCGTGGCCCACGAGGGGACCCATCAGATCCTCCACAACATCGGCATCCAGCCCCGGCTCTCCGACTGGCCGCTCTGGCTGGCCGAGGGGCTGGCCGAGTACTGCTCGCCCCCCAAGATGACCCGGAAGGGGACCGACTGGGCCGGGCTCGGCCAGGTCAACCCGATCCACATGGCCACGATCCGCGACCTCGAAGACCCCCTGCCCGACCAGTTCCGGGGCGGCCCTCGCGAGGCCCTCCTCGCCCGCGACCGGCGGCCGTCGACGGTCGAATACCTCGTCACCCAGAAGGACCTGACCCCCACCGACTACGCCAGGGCCTGGGCCCTCACCCATTATCTGTACACCCAGCGGCTCGACGACTTCGTCGCCTACATCGGGCGACTCCGCCGGATGAAGCCGTTCGAGGAGCGGTCGCCCGAGGAGCAGCTCGTCGACTTCCGCGAAGCCTTCGGCGGGGACCTCGCCCAGATGGACGGCAAGGTCGGCCGCTACGTCCGGAAGCTCAAGCAAGCCGACGCCCTCCCCTACTTCGCGGTCATCTTCGAACAGCAGATCGGCCCGACAATCCGGAGAGAGGCGATGGTCAGCCAGTCCCCCTCGGTGATCCGCCAGTGGCTCGAATCGGTCGCCGCCCCCGAAGGCGCCCAGCCCCGCTGGCGGTTCGTCCCCCACCCCACCCGCAAGAAGGCCGTCGAGGCGGCCGAGGCGTGGGTGATCGAGGGTCGGTGAGACGCCCTCCCGGGGGAGCAGACGGAGCCCGAAAACGGGGACTGGCTCCGGAACGCTGCGGAGGTGCCCGTCCCGTTTTCGGGCGGGCAGGTCGAGGAGACGGGGCGCAATCAGGGCGCCCCCGCCTCTTCCGGGCGGCTTCCGGCTCGTCCTGAGATGCCCCGGATCGCTCAACCACGCCGGCCGATGGTCATCGGGACGTCGAATCCGCCCCTCGGCGGCGCGAAACCGGGGGCATTGCGGCGTTCGGGCGGGAGGGGGATGCCCATCTCGGCATAGATGGCGTCGAACTCCGCGTCGGTCATCCCGCCGCTCGAAAACGAAGCCATGATCGCCTCCGCCTCCTCGATGGTGGACGGCACCGGGGCCCTCGCGGCCCGCTCTTGCTTCTGTAATTCCTTCAGGGCGCGGAAGAAGCCGCGCTCGGCGGCGGCCTCGTACTTCCGGGCGAGGGTGGCCTCCTTGGAAGGGTCGAACATCGCGATCCGGACGGCCTCGGCCCTGAGCCGGGCGGCCTCCTCGACGGAAACGCCCTCCGGGGCGACGAACTCCGCCTCCACCTGGCGGACGCGGGCGGAAAGCGCCGCCGTCTGTTGATCGGCGGCCCGTTCCATCCGGACGGAGTTGAGCGCCGCGCTCCGAGCCAGGGTCTTGCCGATCTCGCCCAGGGCGTTGGTCTCTGCGGCGAAGGCCGAGGCGCGGCGCTCGACCTCGGCGGCGTCCGTCTCGGGCAGGATGACCTTGGCGCAGAGGCCGTGCTTGAGCGCGTTGGCCCGAGAGGCTTCCTTGCCCTCGGGGGTCTTCGGCCCGGTGCTGCGTGCGGCGTTGGCGCGGTTGGCGGCGATCCGGGCTTCGCTGGCGGGCATGGGTCGAATTCCCTGAAGGTGTGGCGGTCCGGGTCCGGTCTCCGCCATTACATTCAGGAAGGCGCGCCCGCGATTATCAGTGTTTCTCCGCGAAACGACCATTTTCGGGCGCGAGACCAGGTCGCCCCGCCGCCTATCTCGTCCGAAGCGCGTCCACCTGGGCCGTGTAGGAGGCCACCAGCTCCCGGCGGCCGAGCAGGCCGACCAGCCTCGTGCGGTCGTTGGGGTCGACGACGGGGATCTCGTCCAGGTTCAGCTCGGTGAGGCGCCGCAAGGCGGTGTGGAGGTCGTCACGGGGGGTGACGGTGACGACCGCGTGGGTGGCCAGGTCGTCGGCGATCACCAGAGGCCCGACCTCCGAGCCGAGGAGCGCCAGCCGGACGTCCCGGAGCGAGAAGATCCCGACGAAGTGGCCCTCGGCGTCGACGACCGGGAACAGCGTCTCGGTCGAGTTCGCCACCCGGCGGAGCAGGCTGTCGAACGGGGTCGACTCGGGCACCAGTTCCAGCCCCTCGGTCCGGATGTGGACCTGGTCGACCCTGATCCGTTCGAGGACGTCGACCACGAAATCCCCCTGGTGCGCGGGGCTGTCGATCGGGCTGGGGACCTGCTCCTCGTAGAGCGTCCAGTTCCTGGAGAGCAGGACGTTCAGGCAGCAGACGAGCATCAGGGGGACCAGGAGTCGATAATGGCCGGTCATCTCGCAGACCATCACGATCGAGGCGAGCGGCGTCTTCGAGACCCCGGCGAAGAACCCGCCCATCCCGACCAGGGCGAAGGCCGCCGGGTCGATCACGTGCCCGCCGGGCAGGGTCTCGCGGAGCAACTGGCCGATCCCGCCGCCGAGCATCCCGCCGATGAACACCGACGGGCCGAAGACGCCGCCGCTCCCGCCCGAGCTGATCGTCAGGCCGGTCGCGACGATCTTCAGCAAGGCCAGGCCGAGCAGCATCGCCACGCCCATCTGGGGCTTGAAGATCGGCGTGCCGGGCATCGCCAGGTCGGCCGGCATCCCGATCGCCCCCCACTGGACCCAGCCATAGCCGCCGGTCATCAGTTGCGGGAACACCAGCGCCATCACCCCGACCAGCAGCCCGCCGACCGCCGGCTTGAGGTGACGGGGGATCGGCATGGGGTGGAAGACCCTGTCGCGAATCCCATAGAAGACCCGGACGTACAGCCACCCCACCCCCGCGCAGGCCAGGGCCAGGAGGACGAACAGGGGCAGCTCCCGGAGGCCGTGGAAGTCCAGGTCAGGCACGACGAAGATCGGCCGGGGCGTGATAAACAGGGCGAACGTCGAATACGCCACGATCGAGCTGGCCAGGCAGGGCAAAAGCGCGGCCGACTCGGTCGCGGTGGTCGCGTAGAGGACCTCTCCGGCGAACAGGGCCCCGCCCAGCGGCGCCCGGAAGATGGCGCCGATACCGCCGGCCGCGCCCGAGAGCATCAGCAACCGCCGCTCGCCCGGCGTCAGCCGGAGGACCCGGGCCAGGAGCGAGCCGAACCCCGCGCCGATCTGGGCGATCGGCCCCTCCTGCCCGGCCGAGCCGCCCGAGCCGATGGTGATGACCGAGGAGATCGCCTTGATGATCGGCACCCTCGTCCGGATCACCCCCGCCCCCCGGTGAAACGCCCGGATCAGGGCGTCGGTGCCGTGCCCCTCGGCCTCGGGGGCGAGGGAGAAGACCAGGACGCCCGAGGCCAGGCCGCCGAGCGTCGGCACGAGCAGGATCAGCCACCAGGGATAGGGGTACGAGATCGGGTGCGCCGTCCCCTCGCCGGTCGGCGGGAGGCGGAGTTGGAGGAGGTCGCCCAGGACGTGCCGGGTCATCGCGTCGAGCGCGAGCAGGAACGCCACCGCCCCGAGGCCGGCGATGAAGCCCACCAGGGGGCTGACGACCACCGCCCGCCCCGCGCCGGGGGTGGCCCAGCGAGACGCGAGGCGCCTGGCCAGCCGGACGACCGAGGACGCGGGAGGACTGACCAAGGACGGATCGGGCATCGTGCCTCTCGAAACTTCTGGATTGCCGGAAACTCATGCCCTTGATTGCCGCGACCCCGGGCCCGACCGACGATCATGCACGATCTGGCTGGCCGGGCCAACCCTCGGCCGGTCGACTTCGAGTCGATCCGACCCACACCGGGATGATCGACGGGCGGGTGGCCGATGCCCGATGGCCGAATCGGAGAATCCCGTCGATCGGTCATCGGCCATCGAGCATCGGTCATGCTCGAGACGAGAATCAGGCGCCCTCGGTCGCGGGGGAGGACGCCGAGTGGACGGCGATGAACGACTCGGCGTGCTCGCGGAGGAGCCGGCCGGCGGTCGGGCCGTCGCCGGCCTCGATGGCCTCGAAGATCGGGTCGTGGATGTCCGCGAGGTGGGCGAGGTCGGGCTCGTGGCGGGCGAGCCTGATCCGGACCCTGGTCTCGAACCCGAGCGCGTCCCACGTCTGGAGCAAGATCCGGTTGCCGGACGCCTCGACGATCCGCCGGTGAAACTCCAGGTTGTGCCGGGCGTAGCCGGCCTGATCCTCGGCCAGTGCCGAGGCCCGGAGGGCCTCCAGGCAGCGGCGCAGCCCGCCGAGGTCCCCTTTCAGGGCCGGCGCCGCCGTCTCGGCCGCCGCCTGCTCCAGGACCGCCCGGACGGCGTACGCCTCGGCCATCTCGCGCTCGCCGACCTCGCGGACCCGGGTCCCCCGGTACGGCTCCGACTCGACCAATCGGAGCGTCTCCAGCTCGCGCAGGGCCTCCCGGACGGGCGCCTGGCTCGTCTTGAACTCCTCGGCGATCCTCATCTCGACCAGCCGCTCCCCCGGAGCAAGCTCGCCGCCGATGATCCGCTCGGCCAGGACCCTGCGGATCCGGTCGCTCATGCAATCCCGCTCGAACCCCATCGATTGACGTCCTCCCGCATCAATGCTAGGAGATCGATTATCGATGGTCAAGTCTCCTCTGATGCCGGCGGACGCGGCCGGCGGGAAATCGTGGGCGAAACTCGATGCACCGGAATCCTTCCGGTGCATCGTGGAGGGCCAGGCCGGCGAGCGGGTCTTCACCGGCCGCGATTCAGTCGTGGACCCTGGAGCCGATCTTGTTGCCGGCGGCCGTGACCCCCACCTTCGGCTTGGTCTTCGAGGCGTCCACGGGCGGGAGCGTGGAAATGTCGACGGGGGTCAGCTTCGGCGAGTCGTCGCCCCCGCAGCCGAGGGCGAGCGTCAAGCAGAACCCCAGGAGGGTCAAACGCGCGGAGGGTCTGGACATGCGAATCACCTCGATGGATGGCTCAGGGTCGATCACGGGCGGATGGTGGTCCGGAGGACGCGATGCCATCGATCAATACTGGTCGGCGCCGATGATCTCGCCGCCCGCCTTGGTCCCGAGCCCCCGGTAGATGGCCAGGTTGATCGTGTTCTTGATGAACTTGACCGACCCGTCGCCGAGGAGGAAATTCCCGCCGCCCGGGTGGAAGCTCCGGAAGCCGAATTGGCCCCAGACGCTGGCCTGGGCCGGCAATTGCCAGCACTGGACGTTCGGGGCCGGGCAGGGATTGGCGAAGTAGAAGATCGGCGTCGGGTCGGCGGGGACGGCGGGGGCGTTGAGCTGCTGGTAGGTGTCGCCGAATCCCAGGGCCCGCACGCTGTTGTTGCCGAAGTTGTCGTAATAATACCCCTCGCCCGCGTTCCAGACGTTGTTGATGTTGGGACCGTTGACGGAGTCGCCCGGGGGGTCATTCCGGAACCGAGACGTCTCGCCGACGAAGATCGTGTTGCTGGTCCCGTCGGTGATGTCGGCCAGGCGGAAGTGATAATTGGCGCCGAACGGGCCATCGGATATGGCATAGCCGCAGTAGGGGTCGGTCGCGGGATAGTTCGAGGTCGCGATCACCTCGGTGTTGCCGAAGTTCGCCCCGTAAGAGCCCTGCGAGTAGCCCGGGTAATTCGAGGGCACCGGGTCGGCCGGGAGGTCGGAGGGGCAGAGGTAGGAGGAGATCTTGGCGTTGAACGCCGTGTTATTCCGGATGCTGTTGTTGTCGCCCTGGAAGTTGATCGAGTTGAACTGGGCGGACTGCTCGACGAACTGGAGGATCTCGGTGAACAGCGTCATCCCGTAGGGATAACTCCCGTCGCAGATGTTCGCCGAGTAGGGGTTGTGGTAGCTGATCCCGTAATTGCCCGGCGGCAGGCACCCACGCGAGCTCTCATAGTTGAAGATCGCCAGGCCGATCTGCTTCATGTTGTTCACGCACTGAGACCGTCGGGCGGCCTCGCGGGCCGACTGCACGGCCGGCAACAGCAGCGCGATCAGGACCGCGATGATCGCGATCACGACGAGCAATTCGATCAGGGTGAACCCTCGCCCGGGGGCGCGGAACCGAACAGAATACCGCATGTTGGAATCTCCAAGAGTAGATCAAGACGAGACTCACGGATGCGATGGGGCGAGAGGCGACGGGCGTAGACGGCGGGGAGGCCGTCGGGGACGCCTCGTCGGGATATTCGGGACCGGGGGGTCGGGATCGCCGGCGCCGAATCGGTGGATTCAGACCCTGGCTGACGTTGCGATATCGATCCTACACTTCAGAATTTCCGACACGCGACACGATCTCGCCCCGACACCCGACGTCCCTCGAAATACGCGAAAAAACCGCCCCGAACGAGCCTGCCGGGCCCGGGAAATGCGAATAAGTTAATTCGATTCGAGGAGGGAGAGGACCCGGAGTCCGTCAGAGGGCGGGCGGCACGAGCGACCGCCTTGAGGCGGCCGTCTTCACGATTATCACAGATGCAAGTTAAGAGCCCAGATTAAAAATCCGCGACTATTTGGCGTAAATCCTTGACACGAGGCACTTAAGATCGCAAAAACCGATAAGATTCGGAAGATCAGCCGCGCGCGTCCCGTGCGAGCTGCTTACTAATACAGCAATCGTCTGACATCTCCGCGAATTTACCATCGGCACAAGATCGGAAGCCGGCATGATCCGGCGGCCCGGGAGCCGGCCTTCCGATCAAGGAATGAGTCGGGCCCGGCTCAGGACGGCCGATGGCCCCGCCGCCGCCAGGCCCAGCGGAAGAGGTTGCGGGCGTCGGCATAGCGGCCATCGGAGGAGGGGGCGCCGAGGATGACGACGATCAGGCGGTCGTCCCCCATCCGCCCGGAGGCGACGAGGCAGGCCCCCGCGCCCGTGGTGGTCCCGGTCTTGACCCCGTCGTATCCCTCGATTTCCAGGAGCTTGTTGGTGTTGGTCCAGACGACATCGCGGGAATTCCCCGAGCCGTCGACGAGCCTCGCTCCCCGGCGAGGGGTCGCCACGACGGCGGCGAAGGTCGGGTCGAGCATCGCGACCTGCGCGAGCCTGGCCAGGTCCCTCGCGCTGGAGCGGTGGACGGCGTTGGGCAGGCCGTGAGGGTTGGCGAAGCGGGTCTCGCGAAGGCCCAGCTCGGCGGCCACGCGGTTCATCTCGGCGATGAATCGGGCCGTCGCCTCGGTCCCCTCGGCCGGGACATCCGCCGGCGCGAGCCGGCCGTTGAAGTGCTCGGCGAACGCCTCGGCCGCGTCGTTGCCCGAGGGGAGCATCAGGCCATACAGCAGCTCGCGGACGGAGACCTTCTCCCCCGCCTTCACGCCCGAGGTCGACCCCACCGTGCGGTCGGCCCGCTCGGAGAAGGTGACGACCTCGTCGAGGACCTTCGGATCGGCCTTCGCCAGTCGGACGACGATCAGGGCGGTCATCATCTTGGTCGTACTGGCCGGCTCCAGCGGCCTGTTCTCGGACTGGCCCCAGAGGAGGGCGCCGGTCTTGCCGTCGAGGATCGCCCAGGCGGCGGCGGTCGTGAAGGGAGGGCCTTCGAGCGGGTCGGCCGGCTGCTTCGCCGGCATCCGGGCGTTGACGGACTCGGGCGAGGGGACCGGCGGAGGGCCGCTCGGCGCGGGGCCGAGGGCCTTCCTCGTGGCCGGGTCGGCGACGCCGGTCGAAGGCAGCCCGTTCGTCCTCTGGAACCTGGCGACGGCCGCCCGCGTGGCCTCGCCGAAGTCGCCGTCGACGTCCAGCTCGGGCGAGGGCGTCAGCTTGGAGTTGAGGAGCCGCTGGAGCCCCTCGACCGCCGGTCCGTTGTCGCCGACCCGGAGCGTCGCCTCGGCGGCGGCCTTCGGGGGCTCCTGGGCCTTCGAGGGAGTCGGGAGCGTCGACAGGAACGCGGCACCGGCGACGAGCGGGAGCCATCGGGCGGGGGAGATCCGGGAGGATCGGAGCATGCGAGGTGACTCGAAGGATGGTGAGGGTGGGAAGGTCGGCGGGACAGGTTCGGTATTACGGGAGTTTGCTCAGATCGTCGCGGACCACGGCTCCCGCCTTCATGACGAACTTGATCCGCTCCAGCTCGGAGACGTCGGCCAGGGGGTCGCCGGCGGTCGCGACGATGTCGGCATGTTTGCCGGGCTCGATCGCGCCCAGGGTCTCCTCGGCCTGGAGCAGCTCGGCGGCGACGACGGTGGCCGAGCGGATGGCCTGCATCGGGGTCATGCCATATTTGACCATGTAGGCGAACTCCTTGGCCTGGTTCTCGGTCCAGGGATAGCCGCCGACGTCGGTCCCGTAGGCGATCTTGACGCCCTTCCTGACCGCCAGGCCGAACGCCTTCGCCTCCACGTCGCGCATCTCCTGCCAGAGCTTTCCCCGGCCGTCGGCGACGAAGACGCCGACGTAGATCGTCGGGCACCAGTAGACCTTCTGGGCGATCATCCGGTCGATCAAGGGCTCGGTGAGCCCGTTGCCGTGCTCGATGGTGTCGACCCCCGCCTCGAGCGCCGCCTCGATCCCCTCCCGGCCCATCGCGTGGGCCGCGACCCGGCGGTCGAGCCTGTGGGCCTCCTGGACCATCGCCGCCATCTCCTCCCGGGTGAAGTTGACCCAGGAGTGGAGGGCGCCGTCTTTCATGTAGTATTTGCGATCCGAGTAGAACTTGATCCAGTCGGCCCCGTACTTGACCTGCTCGCGGACGGCCTTGCGGATGGCGTCGGGTCCGTCGACGATCTGGACCCCCTCGGGCATCTTCAGCTCCCAGGAGTAGCCGAAAACCGGGTACATCCCGGTCGGCGCGAAGGCCCGGGTGGCGCAGAACATTCTTGGTCCTGGTATGATCCCGCGCTCGATGGCCCGCTTGAGGTCGACGTCCGCGTACATCGCCCCCTCGGTCTCCAGGTCGCGGATCGTCGTGAACCCGTGATTGACCGCGGTCCGGGCGGCGACCGTCGCCCGGATGGTCCGGAACGGGATCGACTCCTTGAGGATCTGCTCGTCGTAGTCGGCCTGCGTGACGTCCCCCTGGAGCAGGACGTGCGTGTGCGCGTCGATCAACCCGGGGAGGATCGTGGCCTTCGAGAGGTCGACGAACGTCGTCGTCCCTGGGGCCCGGGAACGGACCTCGTCATAGGCCCCGACGGCCGCGATCCGGTCCCCTTCGACGAGGATTCCCCGATCCTCCAGGACTCGCCCGGACTTGACGTCGACCAGGCGACCCGCCCGGATCAGGGTCGGTGGCGAGGCCGGCATGCCCGAGGGGGCCTGGGCCTCGGCGACGATCGGAAGGTTGAAGATGAGGAACGCGAGCGACGCGAGGGTCTTTCGGGGCACCGTTCGATCCTCCGGCGGACGGTCGGGCCCTCGGCTCGGGCAGGGTCGAGCCGAGGGGGACGCGGGAGAATCGAACGTACAGGGATGGCGAGGCGTTCGCAACGCCGAGGTCGGCCTTTCTGACCGCGGGCGGGATAGGTCGGCCCGGCCTGATCAGAGCGAGTCGGCGCTGATGACCTCGCCCATCGACTTGGTGCCGAGCGCCCACCAGGTCGGCATGGAGATGGTGCTCTTGATCGAGCGGACCGAGCCGTCCATGAGCAGCAGATTGACCGAGCCGGGATGCCGGCTCGACGCCGAGATGGCCGTCCCGTGGTAATTCGTGTTGTCGGTCGAGCAATTCCAGGTGTTGGGGGGCATGACGTGGTTGTAGAGGCCCTGCGAGGGCTCGGAATCCATCCAGTAGCCCATCAGAGGATCGCCGCCGCTGGCCATGTTGGCGGCGGTCGGGGCCCCGGCGGCGTGGCAGATCTGATAGGCCTGCTGGGGAGTCGTGCCTTTGGCCGCCATCGTCGCGCTCATCTTGCCGACGTGCGAAGAGCTCGGCCGCATGCCATCGAACGTTGCGGAGTTGGAATTCAGGCCCTTGACCCGCTCGCTGGCCCCGGCGGTGTTGCTCAGGCCGTCGGTGATCGCGGCGAGCGTGGTATTGCCCGCCGAGTCCGGGACGAACACGCCGTTGAACGGAGAGCTGGTGTTGTTCCCGTACGCGTCCGAGCCCATGCAGAAGGCATAGTTCAGGTGCGCCTCGGCCGTGGTCAGGCGGTCGGTGTCGGAAGGGCAATTGATGGTGTTCAACTGGGTGTACGCCACGGTGGAGTTCACCGGGTGCGTCCCGCTCCCGCCCCGGGAGGACGCGCTGTTGGAATGGTAGGCCGAGTTGAAGTTGATGGCGTTGAACAGGTTCTGCTGCTCCAGGTGGGGCAGGATCATCACCATCGGCCCCCAGCCATTCCACGAGGGATAGCCGCTGGGGAACGCCCCCCTGGTGTCGTGGTAGTTGTGCAGGGCCAGGCCGATCTGCTTGAGGTTGTTGACGCACTGGGCGCGTCGGGCGGCCTCGCGCGCGGCCTGCACGGCCGGCAAGAGAAGCGCGATCAGGACCGCGATGATCGCGATCACCACGAGCAGTTCGATGAGTGTGAAGGCGGGACGGGGGCAGCGATGGGTTCGGGCGGGGCTCACGAGTCGCATCTCCGAGATCGAGGCGGGTCCGTTGGGGGGAGCCCAGCTTAATCGTCCCGGATGATGCTATCGTGAGGTTGTCGCTAAGATTTGATTTGATTGGAATCGACGACCGGGCCGGCCGGGGTGCGGCGGGCTGACCCTCCGCCGACGGGGGCGATCCGATCACTTCCGGTGGAATTGCCGCTTCATCGACGGGCTATTGAGGTAGACCGAGAGCCCGGCGTAGCCGAGCAGCAGCGCGATGCCCCAGACGATCTTGTTGACGTCGAGCCGCTCGGCGATATTCTCGACCGGCGGCGCATCGGGATCGATCGGCTTCTCGACGCCGGCCGGATTCACCACCGCGTCGGAGTCGACGTTCGCCTGGTAGATCGGCAGGACGATCAGCGCGACCGCGCCGATCGACACCCCCAGGCCGAGCGCCAGGAAGAGGGGGCGCATCGACCTCCGGCGGAGGAACTGGACCGACGCATACAGGCCGAACAGCCAGACGATCAGGAGGAACTGAACGCCCTCCTGCCCCTTCTGCCAGGCGATCAGCGAGGCGACCGAGAGCAGGAGGTTGGCCACGGCGCAAAGCGAGCCGATGAACAGGACGCCCAGCGGAGGGGCGACCGTCCGGGGCGCCTCGGGCATCTCCTCTTCGAAGACCTCCATCGGCGCGATCCGCTGGCCGGTGTCGAGGTCGAGGCCGCAGGTCGAGCAGAGCGACATCCCGATCGGGACCACTCCGCCGCAATTGCATCGGCGGGCCTTGGCGCGGGCCTCGGCCCCCTTGGGCTTCCGGTTTTGCTTCGGTTCGTCCTGGAACAGCGCCAGGGCGTCCGCCGCCGGGGCCGCCTTGGGATGGCCCGCCGACGACTTCGGCGCCGGGTCGGACAGCAGGGGCAGGTCGAACATGTCCCGGAGCGGCGCATCGGAGGCCGTCGGCAGGTCGAAGTCGAAGCCGCCGCCCTTCTTCTTCGGGGCGGAGGTCGGCAGCTCGATCGACCCGCTGCTCCCCTTCGGGGTCGGCAGCTCGATCGACCCGCTGCTCCCCGGCGCGTTCCTCGTCGGGAACATCGTCGACGACGGGCCCGTGTCGGCGATCGCCGAATCGGCGGGGTTGCCCGCCGGCGCCGCGAACTTGGTCGCACACTTGGGACACTTCAGCTTGCGACCCTCGGCCGAGTCCGGCACGTTCAGCACGACGCCGCACTCGGGACATTGGATCGTGCGTGTCATGATCTTATGGCCCACGGAGGCCTCGATAGAATGGCCAGGAACCCTCGCCATCGGGGGAACCTCCTCCAGGTATGTCGTCCGGCTGTGGAAATTTTATCCGGGAATTACGGGCCCGGATAGATAAACTATCATGAAGTCGACGCCCTTCGAGGGAATTTCTTAGGACGTTCTCGACCGGCACGCGGAGCCGGGTCGTTGAGTGGTCAGGGCCCGCCGGGCGGCCCGGAGCGCGAATAGGCCGCCCAAACGCTCATACCCGATCAAGGTCGCTTTCGTTTCAATCTCTCGATCGGGGGACATCTCCGGGAAGAAGAGGTTGAGGTTGGTTTGCTCGAAATTGCATGCAACCAATTGACTCTAGCTCACGCAGACAATGCGTGCAACCAGTCTTCCTGAGATTTAACCCCGGCGAGGCCCGGGCGTATCGGCGGCCTGTTTGCGGGCGACTCGCCTGGCGAAGCGGTCGACGTCGATGACCCTCCTGCGATGCAGCCCCTTGGCAACGACCTCGAGCCCGTCGTGTGCCTCGACCTGGAAGGTGACGACAGGGCCGTCGGAGAGGATCACCCGGGCCCGGCAGGTGACGGTCATCCCCTCGGGCACCGGCGCCAGGTGCTCGACCTCCAGGAAGGTGCCGACGCTCCGCTCGTCGGCCGTCAGGCACGGCTCGATGGCCCGACGGGCGGCATATTCCAGGTGGGCCACCAGCCAGGGGGTCGAGAGAACCGCCGGCATCCGGTCGTCCGCGAAGACGATCCGGTTCGACGGCCCGACAACCAGGCGCTCCTCGGCCGACATTCCGGATCTTGGCGGGTATTTCATCGACGACCCCGGGGCCGGTTCGCCCCGCTCCTGTTGTGAGCCCCCGAGGTCGGGTCGGCTCGTCCTTGACCATCGCGGGCGACTTAACGATAATCATTATCGGTTCAGGCGCCTTGGGCAATCCCGGGAGCCGGGCCGAGCCATGCCCCCTGCCCTCCTCGGTGCGGTCGGTCGAGCGAGGGTCTTGCGCGAGTTCCCCGCAAGGTCGAGCAATCCCGGCGCGATCGACGCCGGTGGGTTCGTCGTGAGTCGTCGGCCCCGCCCTCCCGGCGACGAGGCACGGAGTCCCGCCCCGCCCCGGCGAGGGCTCCTCGATGGAGAAGATATAAGTCATGCCCAGATTCCCGAAGTTGCTCGCCTCGCTGGTCGCCGCCATCCCGGTCGTGATGGCCGGCTGCGGAGGATCGGGGACCGAGACCGCCCCGACGACCGGGGCCGACCAGGCCACGGCCGCCGACAAGGACAAGAAGCCCGGCGAGCTGACAACGCCGGACCGGCGGATCGACACCAGCAAGGCGGTCGACGTCGTCAAGGGCGAGGTCGAGGGCGGCGAATCCAAGGCGCCCACGCCTCTCGAGTATCTCGTCCTCGACCCCGACGAGAAGGCCATCCACGACGAGCCTTACGAGATCGCCGTCCCGGCCGGCCTGCCGCCGGTGGCCTCGGTCATCCCCGCGTCCAACCCGATGACCAAGGGGAAGGTCGAGCTGGGCAAGCAGCTCTACTTCGAGCCGAGAGTCTCGAAGGACGGGACTGTGAGCTGCGCCTCGTGCCACGACCCGGCCAAGGGATGGACCGACAACCACAAGACGTCCACCGGGATCAAGGGGCAGGTCGGCGGCCGGAACGCCCCCACCGTGCTCAACACGGTCTACGGCCGGACGATGTTCTGGGACGGCCGGGCCCCGTCGCTCGAAGCCCAGGCCCAGGGCCCGATCCAGAACAAGATCGAGATGGGCGACCAGTCCTACAAGGAGATCATCGAGCGGCTCCGGGGGATCTCCGGCTACAAGGAGCAGTTCCTCAAGGTCTTCGGGACCGACGTGACCCTCGACGGCATGGCCAAGGCGATCGCGGCATTCGAGCGGACCGCGCTCTCGGGGAACTCGGCCTTCGACAAGTACAACACCGGCGACCCCGAGAAGCCCGAGACCTTCAAGGCCCTGACCGAGGCCCAGAAGCGCGGGATGGTCCTGTTCGGGCTCCGGCTCAACGACGAGGACCCGTTCAAGGTCGACGCCGCCCTGCTCAAGAAGGCCAACTGCACGGCCTGCCACGCCGGGGCCAACTTCACCGACGAGCAGTTCCACAACATCGGCATCGGCTTCGACGAGAAGGCCGGCAAGCTCGCCGACCTCGGCCGCTGGGAGATCTCGCCCATCGGGGCCAAGGCCCAGGCCGAGAAGGGCGCCTTCAAGACGCCCACGATCCGCGACATCACCCGGACCGGCCCCTACATGCACGACGGGTCCGAGAAGACGCTCGCCGAGATCGTCGAGTACTACAACAAGGGCGGCAACAAGAACCCGAACCTCGACGCCGACATGAAGCCCCTGAACCTGACCGATCAGGAGAAGGCCGACCTCGTCGAGTTCATGAAGGCCCTGACCGGCGAGGTCATCGCGGTCGCCCTGCCCACGCTCCCCGCCGGCCCCGACGGCAAGAGCCCGAACCCTCAGGAAGCCCTCGGCCCGCCCCCCAAGACGGCCCAGGAGATCGGCGAGATCCACCGGGTTGTCCTCGGCCGCTGACCCGGGATCGGTCCGAATGAAAATCGTCGACGCCCGGCGCGATCGGATGATCGCGCCGGGCGTTGTCGCACGGCCATCCGGCCGAATCTCCGGTTCGCCTTGCAAGTTTCGCCGCGAAATCAGAACATCAAATCGGTCCGTCGCGTGCGAGTTGCGCCTCCCGAGGAACCTTCCCATGAGCTGTGCCGTCAAGATTACAGGCATGCCCTCGATCTTCTTCATCAATGAACCGCCCGACGATCAAGAGGGCCTGGAGATCGAGGATGGAGCCTGGGTCGAGGTCCCGATGAACGTTTCGCTCTGGCCGGAAGGGGCTCGCCGTCCCGAGCAGGTTCTCTGCCGTTCGAAGCAAGATCCATTGTATTACAAACTGTTTAAATACCGCAACGAAATCGAAGATTCGGATTGGGCGGTCACCGGGATGAATTTCGGGGGCACCTTTTCCAGGCATTCGTGGCGAAATTTCGCAAGTCGGCTGGGTGCGATCCGCGCACTCCAGGCCATCCCGGACGATGAGGTTGGGGTCTGAGCCGTGGCCAGGATCATCGCCCTCGACTCGAAGCCGGCGGGCATCGCCTGTGATAATCCGAAAAAGCCGGCCGTCGCCGAACTCCTGGCCTGGGCCCAGAAAGCTCTGGCACAAGGTCGGACGCAGATCATCCTGCCCGAGATCGTCGACTACGAGATCCGGCGAAAACTCCTCTCACTGCCCGATGGGGCGGCCTCGATCCGACGACTCGATGAATTGGCCGAACACAAGGGACTCGACGCCTTAAACGAGCCCGAAAAGGGGCTGCTCGTCTATGCCCCTATCAACAAGGAGGTGATGAGGAGGGCCGCCCGGCTCTGGGCTGAAGCGAGGAAATTCGGTCGACCCACCGCCGCCGAAAATTCCATCGACGCCGACGTGATCCTCGCCGCCCAGGCTCTCGAATACGTCGGCGAGGGCGATCAACTCTGGCTCGCGACCGGCAACGTCAAGGATCTCGCCCGATACGTCGGCGATCGGGCGGTGCCTTGGGAGGCGATCACGCCCTGAGGTCAGGTTCGACCCAAATCCCATCGACGCACGTCGATCTCAGCTCAAATCTTGATCGATCTCCTCGCGATCGCACGCCGACTCGGATCAAATTGGCCCGATGCCCGGCCTCGATCACCGGAAGTTGACGCCCGAGTTGTCGGGCGGGATGACAGCTCGCCGTGTCGATGGCCTGAGTGGGAGACAAACCGGCGATCCGGATCAGGTTGTTGACGCCCGTCACAATCCCCTGGTTCGACCCGGCAAGATAAGGAGTTCCAGCGACCAGGATCTTGCCCGAAGGATCGACCTCCCACTCGCCGTACCGGCCCGGCGGGAGCCCGGCCAGGGGGCTGGCGTCGCTGACGAGGATGATCCGGGCGGGCGATTTGGAGCGGACGAGCGTCTTCAAGATGCTCGGGCCGAGGTGGTGGCCGTCGGCGATCAGGGAGGCGTAGAGGCCATCCTCGGCGGCCTGGTCCCAGATCGGGTTGGGGTGGCGGGGCAGGGTCGAGGCGATCCCGTTGCCCAGGTGGGTCGAGAGCGTGGTCCCGGCCTCGACGGCGGCCCGGATGGTCGAAGCATTGGCCGCCGTGTGGCCCAGGGCGATGACGACGCCATCGGCGGCGGCCCGGCGGATGAACTCGATCGCGCCGGGACGCTCGGGGGCCAGGGTGATCAGGAGGACCCGGCCACCGGAGGCATCCTGAAGTTCGCGGTACTCGTCCCAGTCCGGCCCCCGGACGGCCCCGAGCGGGTGGGCCCCTCGATAGCCGTCGACCTCGGAGATTGACGGCCCTTCCAGGTGGATGCCGACGACCATCCGGCCGACGTCCGGGAACCGGTCGCACGCCTCGGCGATCGTCCGGACGCCGTGGAGCATGTCGGCTTGAGGGGCGGTGATCAGGGTCGGGCAGAGCCGGGCCGTCCCCAGGCCCGCCTGCGCCCGGACGATCGCGGCGACCTGGTCGACGGTCAGGGTCGGGTCGGAGAACGAGCTGCCCCAACGGCCGTTGGTCTGGATGTCCCAGAAGGCGGGGGCGACCCAGTCGTCTGTATCCCGGAATTCGGCGGGGCCGTCGATGGGCGTCACCGAGGCGATCGTGTCGCCTTCGAGGATGATCTCCATCCAGCAGCCGGATGCGTAATGACGGGCGATCATGGCTCGGTCACGAGTTGGACGTTGTCCACGCGGCACATGACGTCCTGGAAGTCGTCGTTGGTCGAATATTCCCAGCCGATCAGGTAGCTGTTGGGAATGACCTTGCCGGTCGCCTTGTCCCTGGCCGGGTAGATCATCGCCTTGTAGGGCTGTTTGGCGAGCCTCTTGTTGAGGGCGGCGACGACCTTCGGCTCCGTATAGGCGTCGCTCTCCTTGAGGCCGTCGTTGGCGACCCAGAGGCCGAAGGGGGCGTCGCCGGGATCGAAGGTGGTCCTCGAGCCCCCGTTGAGGGCGGGCGGGAGGACCTGGCCGAGGTCGAAGTCCTTCGTCGTGTGCTTGAACTTGTAGGACCAGAGATCCTGCCTGTCGGGGTGCGCGGCGTCGGGCCCCGGGCGATACCAGCCGCCCCGGTTGACCGTCACCAGTCCCAGGGCGATGACCGGGGTGTAAGTGACCGGCCCCGGGCCGGCCTTGCGGAAGAGGCCGGGGGTGGCGTCGGCCGACGTCCTGACCGGGTTGAGCAGGTCGCCGAACATCGAGAGCCCGTACATCCTGTCGAGCACGACGACGAGGTCGGGCTCGCCCGGACCGGGGGCGACCTTCGGCTGCTTCCGCTCCTGCGCCTCCGAGCTTCCGGCCAGGGTCGTCAGGAGGCTGATCGCGATCGTCAGGGCTCGGCGCATGGTGGGCGGCTCGCGTCGTGGGGGATCTGGAGAGATCTGGCCCACTCTATCAGCCCGTCGCCGGGCATCAAGGGTCACGAAGTGTTCTCCCGCGAATCGCCTCACTCTGGGAGATGGCGTATGGTCGATGAGGGGGACTCGGGTCGATCCGCGAGCCGGGGTCCGGACGGGTCCGATGCCGACCGACTCCCGTTCGCCCCCACCAGCGGA
>JAJYDH010000500.1 GCA_021777685.1 Planctomycetota bacterium
GGCCCCCTTCGGCGACCTCGGCCCCGGGCGTGTGGTATATCATCACCATGCGGACTTCGGAGCGGGGATCGCCAGCGGGTCGTTCCGGACGGCCGGGATGGTGGTCTCTCCGTGCAGCATGAGCACCCTGGCGGGCGTCGCCCACGGGATCACGACGAACCTGGTCACGAGGGCGGCCGACGTCCACCTCAAGGAGCGTCGGAAGCTGATCCTGGTCCCCCGCGAGACGCCCCTCAGCCTTGTCCACCTGGAGAACATGGCGGCCGTCACCCGGGCCGGCGCGATCGTCCTGCCCGCGATGCCCGGCTGGTATCACCGGCCGAAGACGCTCGACGACCTCATCAACTTCGTCGTGGGGCGGATCTGCGACCAGCTCGGCGTCGAGGTCGAGCTGATCGACCGGTGGGGCGGGGGGGCCGAGGTCCCCTGAAGAAGGGAGCCTCCTCGCGATGCTGTACCGGCCGGCCCTCAAGACGATCCTGATCACGGGGGCCTCCGGCGGGATCGGCGAGGCCGTCGCCCGCGAGCTGGCGAGCCAGGGGTACAACCTGGCCCTGACCGCCCGGAGGCTCGACCGTCTGGAAGACCTGGCGGACGAGTTCGAGGAGCTGGGGGCCGACGTCCTGATCCTGCCGGCGGCGCTCGAAGATCCCGAGGCGCCCGAACACCTCGTCTCGGCCACGGTCGCGCGGTTCGGCCGGCTCGACGCGCTGATCAACGTCGCCGGCTTCGGCATCCCCGCGCTCTTCGGCGACTCCGACCCCGACGAGATCCGCCGCCAGGTCGAGGTCAACTTCATCGCCCCGATGCTCCTGGCCCGCCGGGCCTTGCCCCACCTGATCGAGTCGAAGGGGACGGTGATCAACGTCGGCTCGGCGATCACCGGGGTCGCCAACCCGATCTTCGGGGCCTACGGCGCGACCAAGGCGGCCCTCGCCTGGTGGAACGACGCCCTCCGCCGGGAATTGCTCCGCCGAGGGGTCCACGTCTGCCTGGTCGAGCCCGGCCCGGTGACGACCGGCTTCTTCGACGCCCTCCGGGCCCAGGTCCCCGGGGCCACGGGGCGAATCCTCGAACCCCCGCCCGCGATCCTCACCGCCCGGGTCGAGGACGTCGCCCGGAGGATCGCCCGCCTGCTCGACCATCCCCGGAGGCGGCTCTCGGTCCTCCGCCGGGTCGTCTGGCCCTTCCGCCTGATCGGCGGCCTGTTCCAGGTCTGGCCCGCCCTGGGCGACCACCTGATCTCCCCCATGCCCGACCGCCTCCCGCCGGTGGTCGAGCCGGCGGTTCGGGTCGGCCAGGGCCGGTCTTGATCGTCGGCTCGGGCCACCTGGCATGGCGGTCCGACCCTGATTTCCGGCACAATGGGCGGGGCTTCCACCCAGAGGATGAGTCCGGGAATTGATGACGATGAAGGCTCTCGCCTCGATCCGCGACCTGCTCGGCATGATCAAGTTCAGCCACACCCTCTTCGCCCTGCCGTTTGCCCTGCTCGGCGCGGCCTTGGCGGCGAGGGGGCCGGATGGCTGGCATGGCCGCTGGCGGGACTGGCTGGGCATTTTGCTCTGCATGGCGACGGCGAGGTCGGCGGCGATGGCGTTCAACCGTCTGGCGGACCGGCGGATCGACGCACTCAACCCCCGGACGGCGACCCGGCATCTGCCGAGCGGCCGGCTGTCGACCGCGACGGTCGCGGTGTTCACGGTCATCTGCTCGGCGGGGTTCGTCGCCTCGACCCTGCTGTTCTGGCCGAACCGGTGGCCCTTGATCCTGTCGGGGCCGGTGCTGCTCTGGCTGCTGGGTTATTCGTTCGCCAAGCGGTTCACCAGCCTGGCCCACTTCTGGCTGGGGTTCGCCCTGGCGATGGCGCCGATGGCGAGCTGGATCGCCCTCCGGGGGGACCTGGCCTGGCCTCCGGCGCTCCTGGGGCTGGCGGTCCTGCTCTGGGTCTCGGGGTTCGACATCATCTATGCTTGCCAGGACGCCGATTTCGACCGCGACCAGGGCCTGCACAGCGTCCCCGGACGGCTGGGCGTCCGGGGGGCCTTGCGGCTGGCGGCGGCCTGCCACGCGGCGATGATCGCCGCGCTGGTCGGGCTCGGGCTGGCCTATCCGATGGGGGGGATCTACTTCGCGGGCGTCGCCGTGGTCGCGGCGCTGCTGGTCTACGAGCACGCGATCGTCCGCCCGGACGACCTGACCCGGGTAAACGTGGCGTTCTTCCAGGTCAACGTTGGGATCAGCCTCGGCCTGCTGGCCGTGGGCGTGGCCGACCTGATCGCGCGGGGATAGGCCCGATCCCGGCTCAGAGCGGGGTGTCGGTCTCGCGGGGCCTGGGAGGCACGTTCGAGGGCGTGATCGTCGAGCCGGGCGGCGGGGTGACGATGATCGTCGAGGACGGCGCGGGGGCGACGATCGGGGCCGAGCCGGGGACGACCGGCGCCGGGCGGTTCGGGCCGCCCACGGTCAACTGGTCCACGACCTGGATCACGCCCACGGTCTCCGAGGTCAGCGCCAGGGCCTTGGCCTTGGCGGCCTCGTCGGGGACGATCCCGGTCAGGATCGCGATCCCGCCGGCCTGGACCTCGATCTCCATGGCCGAGGTCGTCAGCGCCTTGTCCCAGTGGAGCCGGCTGTAGACCCGCGAGACGACCTCCATGTTGTGGACGCTCGTCCGGGTCTTCTGGAAGCCGCCCGAGACCGCCTGGCCGGCGGTCTGGAAGCCACGCTTGACGGCGCGGCCGGCGTCGTTGAGGCCCTGGCTGACCGGCCCCTGCTGGGCCCAGGCCGCGCAGCCCCAGGCGACCAGGGCCGCCGCGAGCACGGCGGCCGTCGGGCGATATCGGAGATTCTTCATGGTCCGGGCTCCGCTGGAGGCGTCGTCGATCGGTCGGGAGATTCACGGGAGTAGTCGCGAATCCGCCCCGATCGGCGTCAGGCCAGCAGGGCCATCGTCAGGCTGTCCCACCCGCCGAAGCCGGCGAGGGACGGCTCGGCCCCGGACTCGACCCCGGCCGGCCGGCGGACCAGCTCGGCTGGGATCGTCCCGAAGACGGTGACGCCCCCCAGGGCGTTGGCGACCGCCGGGGCCTCCCACGGCCCGGGCAACGACCAGGCCACCGGGCCCCTCGGCAGGACCACCCGCCGCCGCTCGTCGAACCGGACGGCCACCTCGACGCTCGACGCCTCGGGGGCGAACATCTCCGCCTCGGACCTCGACCGGAAGAGCAGGGCCCCCGACGGGCTCAACGGCTGTCCGGGCTTCCAGTCCGGGCTCGCGACGCTGTAGAACATCTCCGGCCTCCTTGGGTCGTCCGATGGGCGTTGGCCGTCGAAGGGGCGATGCGTCGAAGGGGGGCGTCGGGACGGCGATGCGGACTCCCCAATGCACCCGACATGCCGACCGGGAAAAAGTTCGCCATTCCCGCCCCGAGACGGTCGTCCGGCCGCCATCCTCGTCAAGCCGCGCGACCCCGACTTCCCGAAAGGTCGGCCGCGCGAGGGAATCTGGGAAGCGACACGACCATCCGACGAGGGGAGGCCGACCGGGTCGAGTGACAAGAGGAAGCCAATTTTGCTCCAATGGATTGTTTGGTAAGTAGTTGCGGCGAATCTTCCGGCGTGGTGTCGGGCACCCCTCGCGAGCCGGATCGGGTTGCGAGGCCGCCGAAAACTCGAACCCAATCACGAGGCCGGGAGACGAGCCGGGCACCGCACTTCGAGAAATCGACGGCCCTCCGACTGGTGCAAGACGAACCCAATTTCGAGGTCGCCCGACTGGGCGCCCCGCGCTCCGGGATCATATTCGGGGAGAAAAAGCTTCCGCGAACAGAGTTTTTTTCAAGACGCGGGGAAATCGGGCCGACAAGGCCCCTGCTCGGCGATCCGCGTCGCGATCGGGAGACATGGGACGATCCAAACGATGAATTCATTGGATCTTGCGCGAGATTTCCATTAGTCTATGTCGCACTCTGACGCCGCCGGCCTCCGGAACGACGGCCGGGCTTGGGCGAACGTCTGGGCGGGATGAAGAAGCAGCGTCAGAAGCGGAGGATAGCCGTGTCCACCTCACCGATCCCGATGAAAGATCGTCTGACGATCGTCACGACGACCCACCTGCTCCCTTCCGCGCCCTCGGTCAGCGTCCTGCGGAAGACGGTGGCGATCCTCCGGAAGAGCATGAACGTCGAGGGCTGCCGCCACCTGGTCTATTACGACCAGCCGGCCGACGGCGGCCCCCGCCAGGAGAAATACCTGGCCAACCTGGAGCGGCTCGCCGCCAGCCACGCCCTGGAGCTGAACGTCAGGCCCCGGTCGGGGCTCAAGAAGAACCTGATCGAGGCGATCGGGGCGACCACGACGCCTTACATGATGTTCCTGGAGCACGACTGGGCGTTCCGCCGCCCGGTCAAGATCGAGACGCTGCTCGACGTGTTCGACAAGTACGACCACGTCAACCACGTCCGGTTCAACATGCACAATAACGATTCGTATTTCATGTGGGACCACCTGATCGAGCCCGAGGACCGGATCAAGGAGATTCCGCTCACCCGGACCAGCGCCTGGTCGAACCAGGCGCATGTCGCGCGGGTGAGCAAGTGGCGGGAGGACTGGCTGGACATCAT
>JAJYDH010000501.1 GCA_021777685.1 Planctomycetota bacterium
TCGTTGCGCGAGCGGGAAATTGTCGCCGATGAAGGGGAGTGTGATTGCTCGGGATGCGGCGAGAGATCCTTTCAAGTCGGCCAACCGCCCCGATAAGTCGAACCCAATTCGGCCGAAATCCCGATCTGGCCGGCATTTGCTATCGGTTGGCGTCGGTGTTGCGATTCCGCGTGCCGATCGAGAAGGCGAACCCAACAGGTCGCCCCAACTTTCATTCAAACCCAACATTGCAGCGGCGCGAGAAGGCGAAGCCAGCGAGGGTTCCTCCTCCGAAAAACTCAAGGCTCACCGATGCCCCTGCTCTCGAAGCCCTCGATCGTCCCTGGACTTCTTATTATCGCGGTTCTGGAGCGGACCTTATCCCTATTTTTCGGCCCGGGAACCCGATTGCTCGCCATCCAGGGCTCGCCCTGGAGTGGTAGCCAAGCCAACCTCGTTGCGTTAGGATCGGCGGCTCCGATCGGCCGGCGAGCGGTCTCGCGTGGCCCTCCTTCCGGCATCGGGAGCGATCATGCAGCCGCTGGATTTCGGCGTTCTTGTCCTTTACATCGTCGGCTGCACGGTCCTGGGGGCGCGGATCGCCGCGAGTTCGGGGGCGACGAAGGGGCTCAAGGGGTACTTCCTCGGCGAGAGCGACATCCCCGCGTGGGCGGTGATGATCTCGATCGTCGCCACCGAGACCAGCGCCGTCACCTTCCTGAGCGTGCCGGGCAACGCCACCCGGGGGGACATGACGTTCCTCCAGCTGGCGTTCGGCTACATCGTATCCCGGTTCGCGGTGACGTATCTGCTCCTGCCGGCCTACTTCAAGAAGCAGATCTACACGGCCTACCAGGTCCTGGAGCTGCGGTTCGGCGGGGCGACGCAGAAGGCGGCGGCCGTGCTGTTCCTCGTGACGCGGACGCTGGCGTCGGGGCTCCGGCTGTTCCTGGCGGCGATCGTCCTCCAGAAGATCACCGGCTGGAACCTGCCCTTCTCGATCGTGGTCATCGGCCTCTCGACGCTGGCCTACACCTACTTCGGCGGGATCAAGGCGGTCGTCTGGATCGACGTCCTCCAGTTCGCGGTCTACCTGGTCGCCGCGCTGGTGGCGATGGGGATCTTGATCGGGGAGGTCCCCGGCGGCTGGTCCGAGATCTGGAGTCGGGGGTCGGCGGCCCACAAGTTCCGCGTCATCAACTTCGGCTTCGACGGGGTGGCCTGGCCCCAAAGCCTCGACCAGGCCGCGAGGGCGTTCTACGGGATGCTCTGCCAGACCTACACCTTCTGGGCCGGCCTGATCGGCGGTCTGGTGCTCGACACGGCCACTCACGGCGCCGACCAGATGATGGTCCAGCGCTACCTGACGGCCCGGTCGGAGAAGTCCGCTGGCCGGGCCCTGATCGCCAGCGGGTTCGTGATCCTGGTCCAGTTCGCGCTCTTCCTGGCGCTCGGCGTCGGGCTCTGGGTGCTCTACCAGGACCAGCCACCTTCGGAGAAGCTGACCAGGCCCGACCAGTTCTTTCCCTACTTCATCGTCCATTACATGCCGATGGGCGTCCGGGGGCTGGTGATCGCGGCGGTGTTCTCGGTGACGATGAGCACCGTCTCCGGCGCCCTCAGCGCCTCGGCCTCCTCGACCGTCAACGACCTCTATCGACCGCTCTTTCCGAAGACCGACGAGAAGCACCTGATGGCGATCTCGAAGGGGATGACCGCGTTCTGGGGATTCGTCCAGATGGGCGTGGCCCTGGCCGCCGAAGGGCTGAGCGGCAGCGTGGTCGACAACGCCCTGTCGGTCGCCTCGTTCGTGACGGGCCTGCTGCTCGGCCTGTTCCTCCTGGGCCTCTGGACGAAGGACGTGGGCCAACGATCCGCCTTCGTCGGCCTGATCGCCGGCACGGCGGCGGTGACGGCCGTCAAGTTCCTGACGGGCGTCGCCTACCCCTGGTACGCGATCGTGGGATCGGGGACGGTGGTCGTGGTGGGCTGGCTGGCGAGCCGGGCGATGCCGGAGGGTTCCTCCGGGCCGGATCTTCGGTACGATGAGGCCAGGTCTGGGTGAAGTGCGTCGAGTCCTCGAAGACGCATCAACCGGCGTGATTCGAAGATGGGCCGATCGGATGCCTGTTCCCGCGGTGCGTCTTCGAGGACTCGACGCACCCTACTCCCTCAAGGCGACCTTCTGATGCGAATTTCGATCGCCTGCTTCCTGACCCTGACCCTGGCCCTGGCCGTCCCCGGCCTGGCCGCCCTGCCCGAGGTGAAGCCGGAGGCGGTGGGGTTCGACCCTTCCCGGCTGGCCCGGGTGGACGACGCGATCGCCCGGGCGGTGGGGGAGAAGAAGGTCCCGGGGGCGGTGGTCGTGGTCGGGCGTCGGGGGAAGATCGCGCTGGCGAAGGCTTATGGCAAACGGTCGGTCGAGCCGACCGACGAGGCGATGACCCGGGATACCGTCTTCGACCTGGCCAGCCTGACCAAGCCGGTGGCCACGGCGACGTCGGTCATGGTCCTGCTCGAACGGGGGAAGATCAGGCTGGGGGACCGGATGGTGGGCCACCTCCCGGAGTTGCGGGGATTCGGCAAGGACCCGATCACCGTCGAGCAACTGCTCAGGCACCGGGCGGGGCTGATCCCGGACGACCCGATCTCGGACTATGCCGAGGGGCCGGAAGGGGCCTGGCGGAAGATCGCCGAGCTTCGGCCCGAGCAGACCCCGGGCGAGAAGTTCATCTACAGCGACGTCGGGTTCCTGATCCTCGGCCGGCTGGTCGAGAAGGTCTCCGGGCAGTCGCTCGACGAGTTCTCCCGGGCGACGATCTTCGACCCCCTGGGGATGGGCGACACCGGATTCCGACCCATCGCGGGCGCGGCCGATGAGCAGGTCCCGACGAGTCGGATCGCCCCGACCGAGCGCGACGAGGGGCGGATGCTCCGGGGAGTGGTCCACGACCCGAGGTCGAGGGCCCTGGGTGGGGTCGCCGGCCACGCCGGGCTGTTCGGCTCGGCCGATGATCTGGCCGTGTTTGCGCAGATGCTGCTCGACGGCGGCAAGGGGATCGACGGCAAGCGGGTGCTGTCGCCCCTGACCGTCCGGGCGATGATCGACCCTGGCTCGACCCCCGACCACCAGCGGCGGGGGCTGGGGTGGGACGTCGACACGTCCTACAGCGGCCCAAGGGGCAGCCTGTTCGGCCCGACCAGCTTCGGCCATACGGGATTCACCGGCACCAGCATCTGGATCGACCCCGAGACCGAGACGTTCGTCATCCTCCTGACCAGCCGTCTCCACCCCGACGGCAAGAACGTCGGCCCGGGCGCCCTCCGGTCCGAGATCGCCACGCTGGTCGCCTCGTCGATCGTGGACGCCGCGCCGAAGATGGCCGAGCGCGAATCGAGCACTCCCAAATCCTCCGCGCCGAGGTCCCCCGCGCTCCGGCCGGTCGATTGCGGCGTGGACGTCCTGGCCCGTCGGGGATTCCGCGAGCTGAAGGACAAGCGGGTCGGGCTCGTCACCAACCACACGGGGCGGACCAGAACCGGCGTCTCGACGATCGACCTGCTATTCTCGGCCCCCGGGGTCGAACTGGTCGCCCTGTTCAGCCCCGAGCACGGCATCCGGGGCGCCGTCGACACCGAGGTCGCCGACGCGAAGGACGAGAAGACCGGCCTGCCGATCCACAGCCTCTACGGCAAGTCACGCAAGCCCTCACCCGAGAGCCTGGCGGGAGTGGAGGTCCTGGTCTACGATATCCAGGACATCGGCGCCCGCTATTACACGTACATCAGTACGCTCGGCCTGCTGCTCGAAGCGGGCAAGGAGAACCACATCCCGGTCGTGGTGCTCGACCGCCCCAACCCGATCGGCGGGGTCGCGGTGGCCGGGCCGGTCCGCGACCCGGATTTCGCGTCGTTCATCGCCCATCACGCCTTGCCCGTCCGGCACGGGATGACCGTGGGAGAGCTGGCCCGGATGTTCAACGCCGAACGCTCGATCAACGCCGACCTGACCGTCATCCCCTGCGAAGGGTGGCGTCGGGCCGACACCTTCGATCGGTCGGGCCTGGAGTGGGTCAACCCCTCGCCGAACATGCGGAGCCTGACCGAGGCGCTGCTCTACCCCGGCGTCGGCCTCCTGGAGGCGAGCAACCTCGCTACCGGCCGGGGGACCGACACCCCGTTCGAACGCCTCGGCGCCCCCTGGATCGACGCCCGGGCCTTCGCCCGCGCCCTCAACGAGCTGAACCTGCCGGGCGTCCGATTCGTACCGGCCAGATTCACGCCCAAGGAGCGGCAATACGCCGGCCAGGAGTGCCAGGGGGTCCAGATCGCCATCACCGACTGGGCGACCTTCGAGCCGGTCGACCTCGGGATCGGCCTGGCCGTGACCCTGAAGTCGCTCTACCCCCGGAAGTGGGAGCCCGCCGGCTTCCTCAAGATGCTCGCCGACCGCGACGCCTACGAGGCATTGATGGCCGGCGGCGACCTCGCCGCGATCCGCTCGACCTGGCAGGAAGAATTGGCCGAGTTCGCCAGGGTCCGGGAGAAGTATCTCCTTTACAAGTAGTAAGATGTAGGGTGGGTCGAGCCTCGGGCGAGCCCCACCAGCATTTCGGGAAGATGGTGGGGCTCG
>JAJYDH010000034.1 GCA_021777685.1 Planctomycetota bacterium
AAATCGATCGGGCTGGGCAGGCCGACGTAGCTGACAAAATCGGTGACCTCGGGAACCCTGGCCACCAGAGCTTCGACGTCGAGAATCGCGGCGTTGGTGCGTTCCAGGGTCGTCCCTTCGTCGAAGTCGAGCACCAGGAGCAGCTCGTTCTTGTTGTCGTAAGGCAGCATCTTCAAGGGGACCACCCGAAACGCCGCCAGACCCGCGGCTCCGGCCGTCAGGAGGGCGATCACCATCAGGAAAGATACGGCGGCGAGCCGAGAACTGATCAGCGGGGCCATCATTGGGCGAAAGAGCCGGTACAGAAATGTCCGGCGGATCGCCTCGATGTCCTCTGCATCGCTATGAACGTGGCCGGCGTGTTCGCCGGTGGCGTACTTCTTGTGGAGCACCTGATACGCCATCCAAGGGGTGATCGTGAACGCCACGAGCATCGACATCAGCATCGCCATCGGTACGTTCAGGGCCATCGGGGCCATGTAAGGCCCCATCATCCCCGTGATGAAGAACAGGGGCAGGAAGCTGAAAATCACCGCGAGCGTGGCGCTGATCAGCGGCGGCCGGATCTCGGCGACGGCTTCCAGGACGATGTCGCGGGTGGCACGACCTCGCATCTCGAAATGGCGGGCGATGTTCTCCACGTCCACGATCGGGTCGTCAACAAGCAGCCCCAGCGAAAGAATCAAAGCAAATAACGTCACGCGATTGATTGTATATCCGAAGATCAGGTTGATCCCCAGGGTCAAGCCGAACACGACGGGCACGGCCACCGCGACGATCATCGCTTCCCGCCAGCCGAGGCTCAGGGTCAGCAGAGCGATCACGATCGCAATCGCCACCCAGAGCCCCTCGACCAGTTCGTTCACCTTCTCGTCGGCGGTCAGCCCGGAGTTACGGGTGATGACCAGCTCCATGCCGGTCGGGATCACTTCGGTCCGGAGCGTCTCCGCCGCTTTGATCGCCGATTCCGAGACACTGACCGCGTTTCTCCCCTTCTGCTTCGCGATGGCGATCGTGACGGCTGGCCGTGGCGATGCCGTCTCGACCAGACCATGAGCCGAGCCGACTTCTTTGGGCGAGTCCCGTTTACCGATCTCCGTGCCCGGAAAACCCTCTGGCGCTTCGAACCCCCGCGCAGGTCCCCAACCGTGACGGACGTAGCTCGTCACCTCCACGGGACCGTCCCGCACGGTTGCCACATCCTTGAGGAAGACCGGACGCCCCTTGAAGACCCCCACAACCAGCTCTCTGAGCAGTTCGGGACGGTCGGCGGCCACACCTGCCTCGACCCGGACGACCTGATCGTTGCGAGTAAAATCACCGGCGGGGTGAGTGACGTTGGCCCCTCGGATCGCCCGCTGGACTTCCAGCGGACTCATCGCGTAGGCCTGGAGCCGCTCGGGATCGAGGTCGATCCGGACCGTCCGGGGTTCACCCCCCGCCACATAAGCCCGCGAGACCCCCGGCAGGGCCGAGAGCCGCTGCACCATCTCTTCGCCGACCCGTCGGACGGCGTGCCCCTGACCTTCCTCTCCTGTCAAGGTCAGCGTGACCACGGGGACGTCGTCGATCTCGACCGGCTTGATCACCCATCCTGTCACGGCCGACGGGATGAGATCCTGGCTCTCATTGAGCTTCTTGAACAGCTTGACCAGGCTCCGCTCGCGATCCTGACCGACGTAGAACCGGACCGTGATGACCGCCTGGTTCTCCCGTGACATGCTGTAGACGTATTCGACCCCGTCAATCTGATAGAGCAACTTCTCCAGGGGCGTGGCCACGAGCTGCTCGACCTGTTCGGCCGAGTAGCCCGGCGCGTTGACCATGACGTCCGCAAGCGGAACGACGATCTGCGGGTCTTCCTCGCGAGGGGTGATCAGGAGGGCCGCCAGGCCGATCAGCACCGAGACGACGATTAATATAATTGAAAAATTATTATCTAGGAAAATGTGCACGATTCCGTTGAGGATATCGTGACGCTTGGTGTCGGCCGCGGTTTGGTCCGTGACTTGAGGGTTCATGGTCGGCCCCCGCGCGTCTTGATTTCGACTTCCCCGGGCAAGACGACCTTCTCGCCTTCGCTCAGGCCCGAGAGCACCTCGCGGCCCTCGTCGAGTGTCCGGCCGAGCTGAACGGATCGGCGGCTCACGGAACTCCCATCAATGACATCGACCTCGTCGAGTTGCCCGACTTTTCGGATCGCCTCCTCCGGAACCACCAGGACCTCTTCATCCTCAAGCGGGATGAAAATGCGGCCGAACATGCCGCTGTAGATGTCGGGCGGGCATGGACCGGTGACCTTCACCTGGAACGACCGGCTCTCCGCCTGAGCCTCGGGAACGATCTCGCTGATCGTCGCGTGGCAGTCATATCCGAGCGTGTCAATCTTCGCCTCGAGTTCCTGGCCGACCTTGAGCCGGAGAGCGAGGGACTCCCTCACCGTGGCGATCAACTGCATCCGACTCGGGTCGTACATCGTGACCAGTGGCTGGCCTTGATTAACGGTGTCTCCTGCATTCACCCTCTTGTCGATGACCCGTCCCGAGATCGGCGCGCGAACCGTGGCGTAGTCCTCAAGGATTCTGGCCTCCTCGACCATCCGTTTCGCGCGTTCGAGCTCCGCCTTGGCCGTCTTGAACGAGGTGTTGGCCTGATCCAGTTCACCCTGAGTCGCCGATCCTCGAACTCGAAGACGGTCGGTCCGGCCCTGGTCGAGCTCCGCCTGATCGTATCTCGACTTGGCGGCCCTTTCCGAGGCCAGGGCTTGCTCGATCCTGGACTTCAGGTCCGCGTTTTCGAGAACCACGAGCACTTCGCCCTGCTTGACGTCCTGCCCGGCCTTGACTCGAACCTCTTCGACCCTTGCCAGGAGCTTCGAAGCGACGACAGCCTCATAGACCGCACGAATTGTCCCAACCGCGGTTTCCTGGCGAGGTCGGTGAATTCGTCTTATCGTGCCTCGAGTGAGAGCGGCCGTCTCCGGTGAATTCCGTGAATGTCTCGTGTCCGATCCGGTTTTGACTTTGGAGTCGAAGAATCCCGCCAGCACCATCATCAAGGCACCGATCCCCACGGTAAACAGCGTCACCAGCATCAAGCCGAATGCCGATCGCATAATTCTCAATATCGTATTTTTATTACGTGATACTGGCGAACTCACATCTCACTCCTTGGTCGTTCAGATAGCCTAGCGGTCATTCGACCCCGGCCATCCGCGAACACCTGAAATCATTCGAGGCGGACAACACGAGCAGAATCTAAACTACTGTATTCCAAAACAGTTTCCTAGTCAACGGCTTGGCGGTGGCTTACGGGGCGGTCAGGTCCCACGTTCGCGGTGCTCGGACGTGGCGAGGGCAGGGACGACTCGCACCGGTGGTGGACCCTCGGATGCGATCGAGGGGCGGACGGCCGGCCCGATCCGATCGACATCGCGGATTTATTCTCTGCCATGACCGATCTCCACACGGGCGGGGGAGAGAGGGGGGGATCTTATTGCCGCCACTGCACTATGAAGCAAGGTTCGGGCCATCGCGACACCGACACGAAGGCTCGGCATCCGGCGAGCAGTAACGAGCCATCTCGCGGACTTCCTCGAATGTGGTCCGCTGCGGGTTCCCGCGAATTCAGCTATGATCCAGCAACGTATACTCCGGTTGAACCCGTCCTGGTCCGCACGGAAGATCCATGGAAGTCGTCGTCCATTCGATCGAGCAGGTGTGCGTCCTGGTGACGATCGCGTTCGTCATGGCCAGGGCACACCTGGTCCAGCCGCCGGGCCGGTTAGATCAGTCCGTCGGCCGAAAACTAGCCACCTTCGTGCTTCTGCTCGGCATGGCATTGACGGAGGAATTAGTCGCCGGTCGTCACGTCAAGCTGAGCGCCAGGATCGTCTCGTCGTGCGCCGCCGGGTTGGTCGCCGGGCCGCTGATCGGAGTCGGGGTCGGCCTCGGCGTGGCGATCTTGCGGCAGTTGTTCGACCTGACCCCTCCGGTCGCGTTTGGGCTCATCCTTGCCGGGGGCGGCTTTATCGGCGGGATGGTGCATGATCTCCGCCCCGAATGGGCCCTGCGGAGCTGGACAGGATTCCTGCTCGGTGCGACGATCACCCTGTGTCGCTTCGCCCTCACGTCCTGGTTCGGCCGGACACTCGGCCTCCCCGGCCCGCCGCTCCCGCTCGCCATGGAGGGGATAACCGCCGTGGTCAACGGGATCGGCGTCGCGGTCATCCTCAAGGTCCTCGAGCAGGTCAGGGACCTCGAGGAGTCGTCGAGGGCGGCGGCACAGGCTGAGGTCAGGGCATTGCAAGCGAGGATGAATCCCCACTTCCTGTTCAACGCACTCCATTCGATCGCGGCCCTGGCGACGGTCTGGCCCCAGTCCATCCCGACCGTCGTGGGGCGGCTTGGCCGGTTCCTACGGGGCAGCCTGGAGCAGCATGACCGCGTGTCCGTGCCGCTTCGCGACGAGATGTCGATCGTCACGGCTTACCTGGAGATCGAGGTGATGCGTTTCGGCGAGAAGTTGCGCATCGAGATCGACGTGCCTGAGAACCTCCTGGACGAGTCCGTTCCTCCTTTCCTGATCCAGCCCCTGGCGGAGAATGCGGTGCGCCACGGCCTGCAGCCACTTCGCGGCGCGGGGACTGTCAGAATCTCGGCACGTTCCGCCAACGGTTCTATCTTCGTGGCCGTCGAGGACACGGGCGTCGGGCTCGGCAAGACCGCCGAGCGAAGCGTTCGCCAGGGGACGGAGCCCGAACCGCACGCCGTCTCCATTTTAAAACGCAGGCTCTCCGGACTGTACGGGCGAGACCACGCCTTCGAGATACGCGGGCGCGAGGGGGGCGGTACGATCGCGGAGGTCCGCATCCCCGCGAGGACCGTCTGGCGGAGGCCACGTCCATGATCCGGGCGGTCATCGTCGAGGACGAGCCCCTGGCACGGCAACACCTCAGGCAGGCCCTGGAGTCGACCGGCTGCGTCGAGGTTGTCGACGAACTGGAGGACGGTGCGTCTGGGCTCGCCAGCTGCGCCCTCACGCGTCCCGACGTCGCTTTTCTCGACATCGAGATGCCGGGCCCGGACGGCCTCGCCCTCGCCGGCAGCTTGCTGGCGCTGCCGCGGCCGCCGCTGGTGGTCTTCGTCACGGGATATGCCGGGCATGCGATCGACGCTTTCCGCGTCGAGGCGGTCGACTACCTCCTCAAGCCGTTCGAGCCGGATCAAATATTCGAGACGGTGCGGCGGCTGGAACACAGGCTTGCGCCTCGCGGCGAGGCATCGGGCGGGGGCGCCGAGCGTGAGAGGATCCAGGTCCGCGACCCGGCCAGCGGTGTCTTTCTCATGATCCCTCGACGCTCGGTCGTTGCCGCGCTGCGAAAGAGGCGGCGGACCTGGATCCACACCGCCTCCGCCGCCTACCCGAGCCACGAGGCCTTGAGCCGGGTCGGCCTCCTGCTCGGGGGGGAACCCTTCCTCCAGATATCCCGCGATTCCATCGTCAATTTCGACGAAGTCGACGAGGTCCGCAGGCTCGGCGATCGGCACTATGAGGTCGTGCTGCGGGATGCGAACGGGACCAGGGTCGAGACGTCGAGGTCCGGAGCGGCGACCCTCGCCGAGAGGCTTCGAAGGATCTAATCCGGCCGGCACTGGTCGCCACGTCCATTCGGACGACCGATCCGGCAATTCGGACGATCCCCGCAAGGGGTCCGCCCCGATGGGCGTATCGTTCCACATCGGGACGGCCGTTCGTCCTTCGAGGCCAGGGCCGAGGCCCCGCTCCCGCCGCTTCGACGGCGAAGGAGACAAGAACCATGTGGATCGTGAGCCTCGCCCTGAGGCGACCCTATACGTTCGTCGTGATGGCGATGCTCATCGTGGTCATGAGCGTCGTGGCCGCCCTGCGCATGCCCGTGGACATCTTCCCCGAGATCGACATCCCGGTCGTCACGGTCATCTGGCAATATCCCGGGACGTCGCCGGCCGACATGGAGTCGCGCATCGTCACGGTGAGCGAGCGGTCGTTGACGACCACCGTCAACGATATCGAGCACATCGAGAGCCAATCGCTAACCGGGGTCGGCGTCATCAAGGTCTTCTTCCACCCCGGGGCGAAGATCGAAGCGGCCGTGGCGCAGGTTAACGCGATCAGCGGGACCGTACTCAAGTCGATGCCTCCCGGCATCACCCCTCCCCTGATCATCCGCTACAGCGCCTCCAACGTCCCGATCCTCCAGCTAGGGCTCAGCAGCTCCGAGCTGTCGGAGCAGCAGCTCTTCGACCTCGGCCAGAACTTCATCCGCACACAACTCGCCACGGTGCAGGGCGCACAGGTGCCGCCGCCGTTGGGGGGCAAGCCCCGGCAGATCATGGTGGACCTCGACCTCAAGGCGCTGCACGCCAACAGGCTCTCGCCGGCCGACATCAGCGACGCCATCAACGCCCAGAACCTCATCCTTCCCGCCGGAACCGCCAAGATGGGCGAGCGCGATTATCTAGTCCGGCTCAACAGCAGCCCCGACGCGATCGACCTGCTGAACGACCTGCCGATCCGGAAGGTCGGGGACGCCACGGTCATGATCCGCGACGTCGCCAACGTACGCGACGGCTACGCCGTGCAGACGAATGTCGTCTCGAAGGACGGCAGGCGGGGGAGCCTGCTGACCGTCCTGAAGGCGGGCGGGGCCTCGACGCTCGACATCGTCGCCCGGATCAGGAAGGCACTGCCGCAGGTGCTGAGCGGGCTCCCGGAATCGCTCCGGGTTGATTTCCTCTTCGACCAGTCGGTCTTCGTCCGGGCAGCGGTCGAGGGTGTCGTCACCGAGGCGGCGATCGCCGCCGGGCTGACGGCACTGATGATCCTCCTGTTCCTCGGGAGCTGGCGAAGTACGCTTGTCGTCGTGATTTCGATCCCACTCTCGATCTGCGTGGCCATCCTGGTTCTGGCCGTCATGGGGCAGTCGATCAACACCATGACGCTCGGCGGGATGGCCCTGGCGGTGGGCATCCTGGTGGACGACGCGACCGTCGAGATCGAGAACATCCACCGCAATCTCCACCTCGGCAAGCCGCTTCGGCAAGCGATCCTGGACGGAGCCCAGCAGATTGCCACCCCGGCCTTCGTCGCCACCCTGGCGATCTGCATTGTATTCCTGCCCATCTTCTTCCTGGCCGGGGCGGCCAGGTCGCTATTCAGCCCGATGGCCCTGGCGGTCGTCTCGGCGATGATGGCCTCTTACTTCCTGTCGCGGACATTCGTCCCGACGATGGTCAACTACCTCCTGGCCGCGGAGGTGGACATGTACCGGGACGCTCACGGCGAGGATAGCCAGGGCGGAGGGCTGTTCTGGGCCGTCCATCGGGCGTTCAATCGCGTCTTCGACCTGGTGCTGGTCGCTTACGCCTCGGCGCTGGCATGGGCCCTCGGGCATCGCCCGCTGATCACCGCAGGGTTCGCGGCATCCTGTGTCGCGACCTTCGCCCTGATCGCCCAGCTCGGCCAGGACTTCTTCCCCCGGGTCGACGCGGGCCAAATTCGCCTTCACGTCCGGGCCCCGGCCGGGACCCGCATTGAGCGGACAGAGGAGTATTTCGACGAGGTCGAGAAGGAGGTGCGCGAGATCATCCCCGCCTCCGAGCTCGAGACGGTCCTGAGCAACATCGGCCTCCCGCCCAATGGCATCAATTTGACGTTCGGCGACTCGTCGACGGTCGGGACGGCCGACGGCGAAATGTTGATCTCGCTGAAAGAGGGGCATGAACCGACCGAGAATTATGTCCGCGAGATCCGCAATCGGCTCGTCCGCGACCATCCCGAGCTGACCATCTTCTTCCAGTCGGCTGACATCGTCAGCCAGATCCTCAACTTCGGTCTGGCCGCGCCGATCGACGTGCAGGTCGTGGGGCGGGACCAGGCCGCGAACCTCAAGGTCGCCCGCCAGGTCGACTCGGCCATGCGCCTCATCCCCGGGGCCGTCGACGTCCACATCCACCAAGTCACGGACTCGCCCGAGATCCGGATCGACGTCGACCGGGTCCGGACCCGACACTTCGGGCTCACCCAACGCGACGTGGCGAGCAGCCTGCTCGTCTCGCTCAGCTCGAGCGGCCAGGTCGCCCCGAATTTCTGGCTCAATCCCAAGAACGGCGTCAGCTACCCGGTCGCGGTCCAAACACCCCAGTACCGCGTTGATTCCATCGCGAACCTCGACAATACCCCGATCGTCGGCCCGGCCGGGGGCCGGGACGCCCAGCTCCTGGCCAACCTCGCCACCGTCAGCCGGGGGGGCGGGACTGCCGTCATCAACCACTTCAACGTCCAGCCAGTTATCGATGTCCTGGCCAACGTCGACGGGCGGGACCTCGGCGGGGTCTCGGGCGACCTCGATCGCGCCCTCGGACCGATCCGGGCCAAATTGCCGAAGGGGACGACACTCGTCGTCCGGGGCCAGGTCGAGAGCATGGCATCCTCGTTCCTCGGGCTCGGCTCCGGCCTGCTCTTCGCGATCCTGCTGGTCTACCTGCTGATCGTGGTCAACTTCCAGTCCTGGCTCGACCCGTTCATCATCCTGTTCGCCCTTCCCGGCGCCTTGTCGGGGATCATCATGATGCTCTTCGCGACGCACACAACGCTCAGCGTGCCGTCGCTGATGGGATCGATCATGTGCATCGGCGTGGCCACCGCCAACAGCATCCTGATGGTGACCTTTGCCAACGGCCGCCGAGCCGAGGGCGACTCGGCCCTTGAGGCCGCCCTCGCCGCCGGCCGGACCCGGCTCCGCCCGGTGCTGATGACGGCCGCCGCGATGATCATCGGCATGCTGCCCATGTCGCTGGGGGTTGGCGAGGGGGGCGAGCAGAACGCCCCGCTGGGACGTGCCGTGATCGGCGGCCTGGCGGTGGCGACCGCCGCCACGCTCTTCCTCGTCCCCGTCGTCTACAGCCTCCTGCGACGCCAGCCGCCCCGTACCGATCTGGAGGATTGATCATGAGTACCATCGCCATTTCGGAAACATGCCACGATATGCCGGTCACGCCTCTGGCTCGCCGCCGTCGCTCCTGGGCCCCGCCCCTGGTCGGGCTCCTCCTCCTCGCCGCGGCGGCCGGGGTCGTCGCCGTCGGCACGTCGCCCCGCCGCAGACAACACGAGGCGCTGGCCGAGGCCGCAAGGGAGGCACGATTGCTGGCCGAGACCCCTCGGGTTAAGGTCGTCCGCTCCGAGCGAGGGACCAAGCCCCTGAGCCTGCGTCTCCCCGCCGACCTGCTGCCGGATCAGGAAAGCTCGCTCCACGCCCGGGCGAAAGGCTACCTCAAGCGCGTCCTGGTGGACATCGGCGACCGGGTCGAGGCGGGGCAACTCCTCGCCGAGATCGAGGCGCCCGAGATGGACGGCGAACTGGACCGGAACCGCGCCATGGTTCAGCAGGCGGAGGCCGACGCGGAACTGGCCGTCGCGCGGCGCGAACTCGCGGCGCTCTCGCTCAAGCGTGTCGAGTCCTTGACCCGCCGGAACGCGGGCACCCAGCAGGAGTTGGACGAGGCCCGCTCGGCCTACCAGGTGGCCGACGCCACGGTGTCGTCCGCCAACGCGACGGTGGCCGCCCGCAAGGCGGAAGTCCGCCGCCTGGAAGAGCTGAAGTCGTTCCTACGTGTGGTCGCCCCGTTCAACGGAACCATCGTCGATCGCGGATTCGACCCCGGCTCGCTCGTCGTGGCCGAAGGCACGGCGCAAAGGCCGCTCTTCCGGATCGCCAAGATCGAGACCTTGCAGGTCGTCGTCAGCGTGCCGCAGGCCCACCTGGCATCCGTGAGGATCGGCCAGGAGGTAAACATAATCGCCCGGGAATTCCCCGGGAAGAAATTCATCGGCCGCGTCTCAAGGACCGCCCGGGCCGTCGACCCAGCCTCACGAACTCTGCGGACCGAGGTCGACCTGCCGAACCCCGAACTGACGCTCGTCCCGGGCATGTTCGTCGAGGTCGAGTTCGCTCGCGCCATCGCCGCGCCGCTGACCGTGCCGGCGAGCGCCGTCATGAGCGGCCCCGAAGGAGCCCGAGTCGTCGTCCTCGAACCCGATGGGCGGGTCCGCTGGCAGCCGATCGAGATCCGCCGCGACCTCGGTGCGCAGATCGAGATCTCGGGTGGCCTCAAGGGAGGCGAGTCCCTGGTCGAAAACCCCGCCTCGGGGCTCGCCGACGGGGCCCGCGTCGAGATCGTCAAGCCTAAGGCACCACCCAAGGCAAGCTCCTCTGCGGCGACTGGCCCGCCGCCGTCTCGCGGGGCTCACTCCTCGGAACGGACAAAATCGCCTGGCGCTCGCCCGCCAGATGGTACGCGCGGCTGAGCCCTTCGGCGTTCACCCAAGACCGCCAAGGGCCCCCCAACCACAGTTCAGGCCGGAGAACACCGTCTACGTCAGCGCCGCCGTCGCTTGGGAGATCGCCATCAAGAAGGCCCTCGGCAAGCTCGACGCTCCCGACGATCTGGAGGCCATGATGGCCGCCAATCGTTTCCTGCCCCTGCCCGTCACCATCCCCCACGCCCTGGCCGTCGCCAGCCTCCCGCCGATTCACAACGATCCCTTCGACCGGCCGCTGATCGCCCAGGCCCGCCACGAAGGGTTCAAGCTGGTCAGTCGCGATCGTCAGGTCGCCAGCTATGGCCCGCCCCACATCATCGCCTGAATCCCGGTAGTCAGGCACGCGACCCATTCCACTCGCGCGAATCGGCCTCTCCGAAAGATCCCGGTACAAGACCGTTATACCGCCGATGAGTTTCGCGGTCGTCCCGACGAGAACCTCGTGGGCGAGATGCTCGCATTCATCGTCACGGGCAGGGCGTGGCAGGACGGCCGTCAACGCCTCGTTCGACCGGGTTATCCGTTCCGAGGCGTGACCCCCTTAGGGTCGGGGAAAAATGGCGTCGCATACCCCGAAGTCGAGTCGAACCGCCGCTGACGCAGCGACTCCACCGCAGGCACCCGGCGGTTTTCCATGCCTCGCAGAAATCCGTCGAGTGGCCAGATTCGGCCATCACGAACCGCGCCGCCAACATCGGACGATCCTTCTTCCCGCCCGCCGACACCCCGGCCCGGGCCGCGAATTCCCCCCGCTTCTTTCCCGGCCAGGCCGCTGTCGACTTGCAACTCCGCCATCGTGCGCGCCATCATGGGACGGGGCCGTGAATCCCCGAACGAATCGGCATGCCCTGATCTGGCACATCGTCGCCCAGGGCCGCCGGGCCGGAATCTGAACCGAGGTGACTTGATGAGGTAGCGGCGGCGGGAAGACCCACAACGAAAAAAGCCCCGGTCGTCGTGACCTGGGGCTCTTGTTCGGTGGGTCACGATCGGCCTTGGCGGGCAGAAGGACCTCTCTGAGGGTTTGGCGACCCGAAGAGAGCGTGACTAGAGTAAAAAAGCTCGATACCCCTACTCTAGGCTTCCCCAAAACCCTAGTCAAGATCCGACCGTGATTCTCGGCGATCGGGGTGCGCGCCGACCCCGGGGGAACACCTCCGGAGTCGTCGGGCATCGTCCGGTCGGGCGTCGTCGCATACCTCCGATCTTTCGGGGGGATGGGGATGGTTTGCACATCGAGAACCGGAGACGCCGCGATCGCCGGGGGGTTCGTCCGCATCCCGGTCGCCGACCTGGCGGCCGCCTGGGACGCCTGCCGCCAACGACCGCTGGCCATCGCCGACTTCCGGGTCTGGTTGGCCGCCCGCGAGATCACCGCCAGACGCCAGAAGATCGCCGACGACCGGGCGCCGATCTACCCGATCGCCGAGTTGGCGGCCCTCTGCGAGGTCTCCCAGAGACGGGCCATGGCCTCCGTCCGCCGGCTCGTCGGCACCGGCCTGCTGGCCTGGTCCGAGGCCGCCATCGGATTCCCCCCCCGGCCACTCCCGGCCGGACCCTGGGCCGACACCATCGGCAAGGCCGAGGGCTCCGTCTCCATCCCGCGTCGGGTCCTCCGGTTCCTCTGCGCCGGCCAGGCGGCCTCGACCATCGCGGTGGCGATCGCGGCGCAGCTCCGCTGCCTCTCCCGCCGCCGGTCGGGCTGGGACGGTCGCGGCCGGTTCAAGATCTCCTGGGTCGCCGCCACCTTCGGCGTCTCGCCCCGCCAGGCGAAGGCGGCCCGAAAGTCCCTCATCGCCATCGGCTGGCTCAAGCCGGAACCATCCCCCCAGTGGGCCGAGAATCGGTGGGGCCGCGCCTACCGGATTGACCTGAGCTGGTCAGCCTCCCATCCTGCCACCCAGGGGGGATCGATTTCCGCACCCCCAACCGCCCCGGCCGGCCCGGTTTCCGCACCCCCTGTCCCAGACCCCGACCCTCTGCCGAGAGCAATTAAGAACCAGGAACCCGCCCCGGGCGGACCGGCTGGGGTCAGGCTCTCGGGGGTCAGCGCCCCGGGCAGGCCACTGCCCGAGCCGCGACTGGCCGACGTCCGGCCGGAGGACCTGCAGGAGACCGGGCGGCTGCTCGAATTGCACCGGGAGGCGGTCGCCCGCGAGTTGATCGGCCCGAGTGAGGCGGATCTGATCCGGTTCCTGGCGGCGGCCGAGCACGCCCGGGCGGTGGGTAGGGCAAACCCGCCGGGGCTGTTCGCCCACCTGGTGCGGGGGGCCTGCTGGCGTTACCTGACGCAGGGGGACGAGGACCGTGCCGGTGCCCGGCTGAAAGCGTGGCTGCGGGGCCCTGACCCCGCCCCGATGGCGAGGCCCGCGTCACGACCGGAGCTGTCGGAGGACGCGAGGACGGCGAGAGAGATCCGGCGTTCGCTGGCGGCGTCGGGGTATCGTGGCGACCCATTCCCGCCGCTGCGGCGGCACGACCCCACCTGGACGCGGGAGCGTTGGGATGCTGCGTTGTGCGAGCTCGGTGGGCGCGATGGGAGGGCCTGAGCGGGACCGTTGGAGGTGGGGATTGAAGGAGCTGGCGAGGACGGAAGTCGCCCCGGGATCTGGGCCGTGCGGCCCCCATTGCGGTGTCCCGACCGCACGTCGAGCAGGGCTCCTGCCCCGCTCGTCGGACGTCCGGCGGCAACTGGCCCCGGGCCTCCCGTTGGGCGGATCGTTGTCGGATCCTCCCTATCTTATGTGCCGTTGTCACTGGATGACGCGGACGATGACGACGAGCCGGAGGAGGCGGAAGAGACTTCCGGCCGGAGGAGGCGGAAGAGACTTCCGGCGGTTTTGATCGACGAATTAGGTCGGGAATGTGGCTGCGAGATGATCCTCGTCGGAGAACACTTCTTCCCCGCCGGGGCCGACGGTCTCATCGCAAATCCAGGCCCATATCCGTCTTTGCCTTATATCAATCAAAAATAATGCAATCGCGAGATATTTCCGCGACTGAAGGACGATTTGAGGTTGTAGCTGATACAGTAGAAGTAAGCATCCAGCCGAATTCAGCAACGGCTAGCATATCTCATTGATGTCAAAATGCTTGCGTCGTCAAAATGGTCGTTCGATCACCATGTTGTCGGGGTCCGAAACCGAATTATCGCAAATAGTTCATACATTTATTAAATAATCTTAATGGTTACTTTGATTCAAAATCCCATTGCATGACAGCATCTCCTTTCGGGGTTTTCAGCTCGATGCGTCGGATGTCGGTCTCCCCGTCCGGCAGCAAGAGACGAAGGTGAATAATCTGCCCCCTGGCGGTAATCGCCGCCGTGACCTCCTGCCAGCCCGGCGAGGCGGGAAGATCCACGGAAACCGCCTGCTCGGGAAGGAAGTCCTTCTGACCATCCAACCTCCAGGCCAAGCCGGCCTTTTCGCCGGTGGGCGAGCGGATGCCGAGAGTGGCAGTTACCGGGCCGCGAATCTTCAGTTTGGCGCAAGCAATGAAGGGACGCTGCCTGCTGGCTTTATCGGGCGTGATGTGGAGAGCGCCGTCCTTGACTGCGGCGGTGCTGTTACGTGCGATCCAGTCGTGGCCCGATTTGTTGTCGGCGGAGTCAGGGGCCAGGACGGGTTTGCCGTCGAAGAAGAAATCGTAGTGGTCTTCCCAGACCTTCGCCATCGGCTTGATGTTGACGCCGGGCGGCCGGAGTCCTCCGGACCAGGCCTCCAGGCGTGTGCGAAGGCGCTTGGCCACATCGGGATGCCTGGCGATGAGGTCGTGTTTCTCCCCGGGATCAGCCTCCAGGTCGAAGAGGTAGACGCGCGATCCGGCCACGAGCAATTTCCATCGGCCCTCCCGGATGGCGGATTGCGCGATCCAGCGCCAGTAGAGCGCTTCGTGGGGCGCGCCCTTGATCTGTCCCGTATAGAAGGGGATCAGGTTCACGCCATCGAGCGCGGGATCGCCCGACAGGCGGGCCAGTGCAACGGCGGTCGCGGCGACGTCGAGCGAGATGGCCGGGCGCTGGTCGACCTGTCCGGGTGGAATCGTGCCTTTCCAGTACGCCAGCCAGGGCACTCGAACCCCTCCTTCGGCGAGCATGCCCTTCTCGCCATTCATCGGGATGTTGAGCGAGCCGTCCCAGCCGCCGGCATCGGTGTTCGGCGGCGAATCAACCATGGTCATCTTCAACGGCGCGCCGTTGTCGCCCATGAAGAAGATCAAGGTCTTTTCCTCCAACCCGAGTTCGCGGAGCGTCTCCATCACCCGGCCCACGCCGTCGTCGATGGCGGCGACCGCCGCCAGCGCCCGCCGTCGACGCTCGGGCATCGGGCCGGGGAAGCGCGCGGTGTACTTCTCCGGGGCGTCGAGCGGCGTGTGCGGCGCCCGGTAGGCGAGGTAGAAGAAGAAAGGCTCCATCGCGTGACGCTTGATAAAGGCGCGGGCGGCGGCCCCGTTGACTTCGACATGGTAGAGGTCGTTCCGATTCACCGGGGCGCCGGGCGTGGTCTTGCCGTCCAGATCGAAGTTGGCCCAGGCCCGAAGGTTCATGCCGACCGCGCCCTGGGTGCAGTAGACATCGTCGAAGCCGTGCTCCGTGATCTTGTTCTCCGGGCCGAGATGCCACTTGCCCGTCATGCCCGTGGCGTAACCGGCCATTTTCAACCGCGAGGCGATGGTCTGCTGCTGGTCGAAGCCCTCCAGGACCTCGCCGTTGCTCTCCACGCCGAAGCGCTGCTGATAGCGGCCCGTCAACAGCCCCGCTCGCGACGGTACGCACTGCGGCGCCGTGACGTAACCATTCGTCGCCCGCAGGCCGCCCGCGGCGAGAGCATCGAGGTTCGGGGTGCGGACGTCGTCGCGCACGCCTTGCGCGGCGAGGTCCGCCCAGCCATGGTCATCGCTTAAGATGACGATGATGTTGGGCTTTTCCGGGCGTGAGCCCTCCGCTGCGAGCAGAGTCCCGGCGCCGGGAATGAGGCCGAGCGATCCGAGGAGGGCGAGGAAAACCGATTTCATGAGGATTCGTCCCGGTTGCCTCAGAATTCCCAGCGTCTTGACCTGACGGCGGCTTTGAGCTCGATCCAGTCGACCTCCACCGGCCCTTTCTGCGCGGGCAGGTAGAGCCGGACGATACCGAGCGCCCCTTCGGCGGGAAGGGAGACGGTCACTTCCCGCCAGTCGCCCCCGGTGAGCCGGAACGAGACCGACTTCGCCTTGTCGGCGGCGGTCGCCGTGGGGAGCCACTCCACCTTGCCCGCCCCGCCGGTCGCGGAGCGGGCGCGGAACTTGACGGTCGTCGGCCCCGAGAGATTCGCCGCGCCGACGCCGAGGAAGGGCGAGGCGTTCACGCCGCTGACGATCAAGACGCCGTCCTTCACCACGGCCTCGGACCCGCGGGCCTTCCATCCCTGGAGTGGGTTGGCCTCGGCGGCGCCCTGGGTTGCGGTGGCGGGCTTGTAGTTCGGGTTCCGGACGGGCACGACGGCCTCGGTCTCCTTGAGGAACCCGTCGATCATCGCGTTCAATTCGCGGACAAGATCGGGCTTCTCGGCGGCGAGGTTCTTCGACTCGCCGAGGTCGTCGCGGAGGTTGTAGAGTTCAAGCTGATCGGTGCCGTCGTCGTTCCGGGCGAAGAGACGGATCAGCTTCCAGTCGCCTCGCCGGACGCTGGTGCCGGGATGCTGGCCGCTGGCGGGCGTGTCGTGCGGGAAGTGGGTGAAGATCGCTTCGCGCGACAGCGCCTTTCCCTTCAGCGCCGGCACGATGCTCACGCCGTCGGGCTTCGCGTCCTTCGGCAGCGACACGCCGGCCATGTCGAGCAGCGTGGGCATCCAGTCGATGCTCTGGATCACGGTGTCGTTGACCGTCCCGGCCTCGGTCACGCCGGGCCAGACGACCAGGCACGGCTCGCGGACGCCTCCTTCATAAAGGCTGGCCTTGCCGTTGCGGAGCGGGAGGTTGCTCGTGGGCGGCGACGTCATGTCGGCCTGGAACCGCGAGCTCCTGTGTCCCTCGGGTCCGCCCGGCCAGCTCACGCCGCCGTTGTCGGAGAAAAAGACGACGATGGTCTTCTCAGCGATCCCGCATTCCTCCAGGGCGGCGAGCACGCGGCCAATGCCGTCGTCGAGGCTCTCGACCATCGCGGCGTAGACGGGATTGCGCTGGGGGGCCTTCGGATCGGCGAGCGTCCGGTACTTCGCGACGAGTTTATCCTTCGCGTCGTAGGGGGCGTGGACGCTGAACTGCCAGTAGTTCACGAAGAACGGCCGATCCTTGTTCTCGCGGATGAACTTGACGACCTGCGCCGAGAGCGTGTCCTCGACGTGCTCTCCGGGCTGCCCTTCGACGCCGAGCTTGGGGGGGAATTTCCAGGGGGCGACATAGCTGCCCGCCGGTCCCGGACCCGACCAGTGCGGCCAGTCCACCTCGAAGCCATGCTGCAGCGCCGAGTACGGCTCCGCGCCGAGATGCCACTTGCCGAAATGCCCCGTGCGGTAGCCCGCGTCGCGGAGCACCTCCGGGAGCGTGACGTAGTCCGTCTTCAAGCGAGTGACGCTGGTGGCGACGAGCACGCGGGCGTTCGGGTTCCCCTTGGCGAGCCGCTTGTCGAGGATGACCTGCGGCAGGTGGCAGTTCGGCGCCGTGATGCCCGTGCGCGCCGGCCACAAGCCCGTGAGCACGCTGCTGCGCGTCGGAGAGCACAGTGGGTTCGCCGCGTAGGCCTGGGCGAATTTGACTCCTCTCGCGGCGAGTTTGTCGAGGTTCGGCGTCTGGTGAAACGTGCTGCCGTAGCAACTCAAGTCCCGCCAGCCCAGGTCATCGGCCATGATGAAAAGGATGTTCGGTCTGCTGGGATCGGCGGCGTGGAGCGAAGCCGGAGTCGCCAGCAGCATGGCGGCGAGGACTGAGACGGTGAACCGCGGGATGTTGACGGGCCGCGGTGACAGTCGGTGAGCAAATCTCATGCGTGTTCCCCCCTCGCGTTTGAGCTTCGGCCGTGAGATTCACGCCCACTGATCTGGAGACTGGAAACAAGAACTTTGAATGGATTCATCGCCATTCGGGCCGATCCCGGTCGGCCGTGGCGCGGCATCTTGCCGCCCTCCTTCGGTTTAGGTCCCAGGATCGGTGCTCCGCTACAGTCGCCACGGTGCCGTATCCTCCACCCAAGCTATGATTCATACTAAATGCGCGGCAAACCCGCGACAATGGCCCGTACTGAGGCCACATGGTCGACATCGACGACGCAATTCGTGCCCGCATGGCTTCGTAGATACGCTCGAATCATCGCCGCCACCCGCCCCCTGAGTCGGATCTCGAGCGCAGATCCTCCATCCCGAGGCGATCGAGAAAATCGTCAGCCTGCTTGATCTCGCCCCTCGAAATTATCAGCGGGCTGCAAGGAGGCGGTTACGATGCTCGGGTCTGAATCCGATCTCTGACGCTGACCGCGTAACAGGACGAAATTACCGAGAAGCAAGCGCCCCAACCCGCCGAATTGCTACAACCATTCCCGGTGGCACATAAGCCCCATTATCGGACTCTGGCCGAGAGGTCCGTGGGTCTGGCCCGCCGACGCCCTCGACGACCTCTCCCTGGCGACGTGCGTGCATGTATGCAATCTGGATCATCCGGATCGAACTGCGGCACGCCCAGTTTTCTCACAGGATCGTCCCCGAGGACGGCGACCTCCTGGACGCCTTCCGCGTCGGACGCCGGCCTTCCGCGCTCAGGGCCGCGGAACACTGACGCCGTCACCCTGGATCTCCCTCGGCGGACCGGCGGGGACGACGCGGATCACCACCGACTTCGAGGCGGGGGTCCGGCTACCATCCGCGAAATCGTCGACTGGCACGAGCACATTGGCCTCGGGAAAGTAAGTGGCCGAGCACCCCCGGGGGATCTCGTAAGAAACCACGATGAACCGCCGGGCAATGCGCCGCTCGCCCCGGAAGTCGCCGATCAGGTCGACGACCTGACGATCGACCAGGCCCGCCTCGGCGACGTCCCGGGGGTTCATGAAGATGACCCGCCTTTCGTGATAGACGCCCCGATAGCGGTCGTCCAGCCCGTAGACCGTCGTGTTGTACTGGTCGTGGCTGCGGACGGTCATCATCAGCAACTGGCCGGGAGCCATCTCGATCCGGGGGATCGGCTGCACGGTGAACCGGGCCTTGCCGGTCGACGTCACGAACCGGCGTTCGGCGGCGGCGTTCGGCAGCACGAATCCACCGGCCTGGCGGACCCGGCCGTTGAAGTCCTCGAAGCCTGGGATCACCTCGGCGATCCGATCGCGAATCCGGTCGTAATCGGCGACCAGCGATTCCCAGTCGACCTTCGAGGCGGGGCCGAAGACGGCGCGGGCGAGCCGCCCGACGATCGCCGGCTCGCTGAGCAACGACCCGGAGGCCGGGGCCAGGCCGCCCCGCGAGGCATGGATCACGCTCATCGAGTCCTCGACCGTGACGAACTGGGGGCCGGCGCCCTGGATATCGTGCTCGGTCCGGCCGAGACAGGGTAGGATCAGGCCCTGTCGGCCGGTGACGAGGTGGGAGCGGTTCAGCTTGGTCGCGACATGGGCCGTCAGGCGGCATCGCCGGAGGGCCTCGGCGGTATAATCGGTGTCGGGCGAGGCGGAGTGAAAGTTGCCGCCCATCGCGAAGAAGACATGGGCCCGCCCCTCGTGCATGGCCTTGATCGCCGCCACGACGTCGTGGCCGTGCTCGCGGGGCGGGTCGAAGCCGAACGCCCGGCCGAGCCTGTCAAGGAAGTCGGCCGGAGGGCGCTCGTAGATGCCCATCGTCCGGTCGCCCTGGACGTTGCTGTGCCCCCGGACCGGGCAGGCCCCCGCGCCGGGCCGGCCGAGGTTGCCACGGAGCAGCAGCAGGTTGACCACTTCCCGGATGTTCGCCACGCCGTTCTTGTGCTGAGTCAGGCCCATCGCCCAGCAGACGATCACGCGTTCGGCCTTCGCGTAGACCCGCGCCGCCCGCTCGATGAGGTCGCGCCCGACGCCGCTCTGCTCGACGATCTCGTCCCAGGAGACGGCATCGAGGTTCGCCGCGAACTCGTCGAAGCCGGACGTGTGCTCGGCGATGAAGGCCCGGTCCAGGACCCGGCCGGGGCGCCTCTTCTCCTCTTCCAGGACCTCCTTCATGATCCCTTTGAGGAGGGCCACGTCGCCGTTGATCCGGACGGGGAGGAACAGATCGGCGATCGAGGTGCCCCCGGTGAGCAGGTCGCGGACGTCCTGCGGGTGGGCGAAGCGGTCGAGCGCCCGCTCGTGGAGGGGATTCACGCTGATGATGTGGCAACCGCGCCGGGCCGCGTGCTCGAGCGCCGAGAGCATCCGCGGGTGGTTCGTCCCGGGATTCTGCCCGATCACGAAGATGGCGTCGGCCAGGTCGAAGTCTTCGAGCGACACCGTCCCCTTGCCGACGCCGATCGAATCGCCCAGGCCGACGCCGCTCGACTCGTGGCACATGTTCGAGCAGTCGGGCAGGTTGTTGGTCCCGAACATCCGCACGAAGAGCTGGTAGAGGAACGCCGCCTCGTTGCTGGTCCGGCCCGAGGTGTAGAAGATCGCCTCGTCGGGCGACCCGAGCGCCCGCAGCTCGCGGGCGATCAGATCGAAGGCGTCCTCCCAGGAGACGGGCACGTAGTGGCCCGCACCCGCCTGGAGGAGCATCGGTCGCGTGAGCCGCCCCCGGGCTTCGAGCCAGTGGTCCGACTGTTCGAGCAGGCGGGGGACCGACCATTCGCGGAAGAAGTCGGACGTCACGCGTCGGGTGGTCGCCTCCGCCGCGACGGCCTTGGCGCCGTTCTCGCAGAACTCGGCATGCGATCGGTGGCCGGCGCCCGGCTCGGGCCAGGCACATCCGGGACAGTCGAAGCCGTTCGTCTGGTTGACCTTGAGGAGGGTCGAGGCGCCTCGGAGGACGCCCATCTCGTGATAAGCGTGTTTGACCGTGCTCGCGATGGCGCCGAAGCCGGCCGCGGCGTGATGGTACGGCCGGACGTCGACCTTCGCGGTCTCGACGGGCGTGGCGACCGCCTCGCCCCCCGCCGGGCCCGCGACGTCCCCCGATGGCTTGCCGGCCGGATCGGACATCTCACCCCTCCCCTGGCGACCATGCGACCATCACCCGTTCGGGTCGACCCGGCCTGGGTGGGTGTAGATATTGAACGTCGGACCGCGGAGGAACCCGATCAGTGTGATCCCCAGCCGGTCGGCCACGGAGATGGCCAGGCTCGAAGGGGCCGAGACCGCGCAGACGATCGGGAGTCCGGCGACGGCGGCCTTCTGGAGGATCTCGAAACTGGTCCGCCCCGAGACGAGCAAGATCCGCCCGACGAGCGGCAGGTCGCCGCCGAGGAACGCCCGGCCGACCAGCTTGTCGACGGCGTTGTGCCGGCCCACATCCTCCCGGAGGGCGATCAGGCGGCCTCCCGCGTCGAACAGGCCGGCGGCGTGCAGGCCCCCGGTCCGGTCGAAGACCTCCTGCGCCCCTCGCAGGGCATCGGGCAGGCCGACGATGATCGACCGGCCGACCACCGGCCCGGGCCCGACCGGAGGGCAGCGGACGGCGACCTGGTCGAGCGTGGCCTTGCCGCAGAGGCCGCAACTGGAGGTGGCGAAGAAGTTCCGCTTCAAGGCCGAGCCGTCGAAGGGCCTCGACAGGGCGATGTGGACCACGTTGCATGCCCCGCCCGACCGCCCCGAGGTCTGGTCCCGCCCCGCGACGACCTCGTCGTCCGGTCGGATCAGACCCTCGGTGAAGAGGAAGCCGACGCCCAGCTCGGCGTCATCCCCCGGCGTCCTCATCGTCACGGCCACGCTGACCGGCCCCTGGCCGGGCCCGCACGCCCGGATCTCCAGCGGCTCCTCGATCACGACCCGGTCGGCCCGCTCGCTCGCCCCTCCCGGCCCCACGACGATCACCCCGGCGCGCCCGACATCGCCCGGCGAGGCCGCGCCATCGGCCGGCCGGGCGACGAGTTGGCTCGGGGCGAGGTCGGGAATCATCGGCGGCTCGCGATGGAGAAAGGGGGTTCAAATGATCCGCGTGTAACGACCGGCTTCATTCGTCGCGCGATCGATACAAGCGATTTAAGAACAAAACTTTACGGAATCATGGATGTTTGACGAGGCATCGCAATGGCTCTCCCGACGCGGGACATTCCCGTGTGCTGACAATGTCCAAGGATGTCCCACATTGGAGAGAATGCCAACCCCATGCTCGCCGTCTTCAACCCCGCCGTCAAGTTGCCCGCCTCGCCCACCCCCGAACGGACCGTAATCGATACCTGGCCACCGAAGCGGTGTCGTGATCCGGTGAATCCTTGAGCCGAGCCGAATCACCGATTCCAACAGGGCGGTATCGAGCAAGCAGGCAGCACGGAAGCGATAGAGTCGCTGCACAATAACGGTTCGAGCCAGTCGACTGAGACGATGAGCCACACCGACCGCCTGCGAAAGGCCCCGACGGCATTCCGCCGGCTGACCGGCATCACCCCGGCCGCCTTCGACGGCCTGCTCGCCCAGCTCACCCCCCGTTACGAGCAGGCCGACGCCCGCCGCAAGGGC
>JAJYDH010000502.1 GCA_021777685.1 Planctomycetota bacterium
CCGTTGGCGTGGCCGTTGGTCCCGTTGGCATGTCCATTGGTGTGCCCGTTGGCGTGGCCGTTGGTCCCGTTGGCGTGGCCGTTGGTCCCGTTGGCGTGGCCGTTGGTCCCGTTGGCATGGCCGTTGGCGTGCCCATTCGAAGGGGTGGCCTTGCCCGACAGGTAGGAGGCGACCCGGTTGACCACGTCCTTGAGGGTGTGGGTCTCCGGGCAGTACCTCAGCTCGGCCACCGAGCCCCGGATCTCGACGTTCGAGACCTCCTTGGCCTGGAAGACGCATTCGAGGAAGCGGCGGCAGTCGGGGCTATCGGAATCCTCGAAGAGCGACCGGCTCTTGAGCTGGATCACGCCCCGGGCGGGGAAGGTGACGGCGAAGTCCATGATGGGCCCTGGTGGTTAGGCGGGGTTCGGCCGGCCTCGACGTGAAGGCGATCGGCGGAGTTTCGGCCATCCCCGGACTCGGGCGGAATGAAGGTCGGGTGGCCCGCGAAATCGTCATCATATCAGCGAAAGCCGGCGGGAGTGAAGGGGCCGCCCGCGTCGCGGACCCGGGGGGTCCGCAGCCTGATTCTCGCAACCGACGCGCCGACCTCGGGTCCCGACGGTGAGATCCGGACTGTCCAGGGCCGGGGTCCGGGGAGGACCACTCCCTACCTACGACCGCCGGGGGCCGAAGGTTCATGGCGCCTCTTCGCGCCGCCTGTTGCCGGTCAGACGTGAGTCAATTCGAAATGATTTGCTGCTGGTGATGGGTTCTGATGCGAGGGTCGGCGGGCAGGGGCCTCAGATGGTCGTCGGCTCGCCTGACTCTTTCTTGACCTTGAGGTCCGCCACCATGTCCTTGGCCGCGTGGGCCCCGTCGATCAGGCCGTGCACCAGGGCGTTGTCCTTGGGGATCGACTGGGCGATCAGGGCCGAGGGGAAGACCAGGCCGTAGGAGATCGCGTAGCAGGTCTTGTAGGCGATCTGCGACATCATGCCGCCCGATTCCGGCATCATGTTGGCCGCGGCCTCCCGGGCGTTCGAGGCGCCGTCCTTGGCCGCCTGGACCGCCGCCTCGAGCGCGTCGGCGACCGTCTTCAGCGGGTCGTGCCCCTCGGAAACTTCGGCTTCCGACATGCTTCACCTCGTCACAAACCTTCGATTCGTCACCGTTTCGCCCGGGATACAATCTACCCCATTTTGCCGAGCTTGACAAGTAAAACCGTCGATCATTTCCGGCCTTAATCCTCGTGATGAGACGTATGTTCGTTTATTTTGGCGGTTGATTCCCTCGGAGGTAGGCGAAGAGGTCGCGGACCTCGCGGTCGGACATCCCGGCGAGGAGCCCTTCGGGCATGATCGAGGTCTTCGAGACCTCCATCTCCTCGATCTCGTCGCGGGCGATCGAGACGTCGCGGCCTTCGGGGCTCCTCAGGACCACGACCCGGGGGTCCTGGTCGACCATCAGGCCGCCGACGGCCCGGCCGTCCCTGGTCGCGACGAGGTAGCCGGCGTACCCCTCGCGGATCTCGGCCGCGGGGTTGACCACGCTCAGGAGCATCGCGTCGAGGTCGTCGCGCTTGTAGGTGGTCAGCTCGGGGCCGACCTTCCCCCCCTTGCCGAACAGGGTGTGACAGGTCGCGCATTTCCTGGCGAAGATCGGCTCCCCCTTCTTCGGATCGCCCGGCTCGGCCCGGACCTGCGCCGATCGACGCTCGATCTCGGCTTGCAGCTCGGCCGATCCGACCTTCCGCTCCTCGCCCCAGAGCTTCGCGACGAGGGCCGCCAGCCGGGCGTCGGGAGATCGCCGGAGCCGCCGGACGACCTCGACCGGGACGGCCCTCGCGTCGACCTTGCCGGCGTCGACCGCCTCCGCGAACGGCAGGGCCCACCCCGGCCGGCTCGCCAGGAGCGAATAGGCTTCGAGACGGATGTCCTCGGTCATCCCCGGCAGGCTCGCCAGGACGCTCGACGCAATCTCTGGCGAGTCATATCGTTGCAGCGAGCCCAGCGCCGCGGCCTGGAGCGCCCCGTCGGTCGACCGGGTCGCCAATTTCAGGAGCGCGGGGACGGCCCGGGGCTGGGAGACCTCGCCGAGGATCTGGACGTAACGCCGCAGGAGCCCCTTGTCGGCCCCGTCATCCCCAAGCACCCGGATCGCCTCGACGACCGCCTCCGGTCGACCCCGGCGCAGTCCCAGCGTGACCGAGCCCTTTTCGAACCGGGCGAGGGCCTCGGCCAGCTCCTCGGGCATGGGCGGGAGCGACCGGCCGGCCATCGCGGCCTCGAATCCGGCCATCAGCCGGCGGGCGTCCTCGTCCGACGGGGCGAGTTTGAGCAAATTGGCGCAAGTGAGCAAATCTTTGCGACTGCCCGAGGAAGCGTAACGCCGCATGACCCGCTCGGCGATGGTGTTCCGGACGACCGGGCGACTCCAGAAATCCTTGTCGCGGAACAGGTTGAGCACCGCATCGCGGTCCGACTCGGCCTTGGACTCGATCGCCCACCAGAGGAGCAGGGGGATGTGGATGTCGTCGGCGTCCTCGTCGTGGTTCGCCAGGTTCCGGACGATCGCCAGGCAGTCGGGGCCCGGGAGTCGGCGTGCCGAGCAGGCGAGCTGGCTCCGGGCGTCGGCGTCGGGCTCGACCTTCGCCCGGTCGGCCAGCTTGGATGCGACGTAGGCCGAGACCCGGCCCGGGTCGCCGAGCAGGCGGACGGTCCAGAGCCGGACGTGGGGGTCGGGGTGGTCGAGGAGTTCGATCGACGTCGCCTCGTCCAGCCCGCCGGACAGGTTCAGGGCCCAGAGCGACTCCAGCGCGACCTGTCCCGAGCCTTCGCGGACCTGCCGGGCCAGGAGCGGCACGACCGACGCGTCCTTGCGGTCGCCGATCACCCGGAGGGCCGTCTGCCGGGTCCAGCGGTTCTTGTCGGCCAGCAGCTCGACCAGCTCCTTCGTGGATTTCGTCGCAAGGTCAAAGGGCGCAAGCGGTTTCGTGTCCTTGCCGGTCAGGCGATAGACCCGGCCGTTGGTCCGGTCGAGCTGGCCTTCCTGGTTGCGGATGTGGCTAGTCTGGGCGTCATACCAGTCGGCCACGTAGATCCCGCCGTCGGGGCCGAGCTTGATGTCGACCGGCCGGAACCACTTGTCCGTGGTCGTGATCGGGTGGCCGATGTCCTGGGTCCGGAACGAGGAGCCGTCGCGCCTCACCTCGCTCAGGACGACGTGGTTGAGCAGCGGGGCCACGCCGAAGAGCTTCCCCCGGTAGGAGGGCGGCAGGGCCTCGGCCTCATCGATGACGAAGTTGTGGGTGAACCGGGGGACGGTGTTGTGCCGCATCGCCGGGAAGTAGCCGAAGGCGTAGGGGTTGGAGAGCGGCCCGTGCTTGTCGAACCCCTTGAGCAGGTAGCCCCCCTGGACGTAGTGGAACCCCCGGGTGTTCCCGCCGTTGTGGCCCGAGAAGACCCGCCCCTTGCTGTCCAGCTCGACCCCGAAGGCGTTGCCACCCCCTTCGGCGAAGACCTCGTACCGCCGGGTCTCCGGGTGATATCGCCAGATGAGCTGGCCCATCGAGTAAACGGGGGAGGACGAGCCGGTGTCGATCATGGGAGGTCGGGCCGCGTCGCTCGACCCCTCTCCCCGGCCCTCTCCCGCAAGGGGAGAGGGAGACAGAGCCGACGGGCCTTTTCCGGCCCCCTCTCCCCTTGTGGGAGAGGGTTGGGGTGAGGGGTTCTTCGGATCGACCGGCGACCTCCCGCCCACCTTCCGGACCCGCCCGGTGACGGTGCTCCCCTGCGCGGCGTAGAGCCAGCCGTCGGGGCCCCAGCGGAGGCTGTTGACGACCGAATGGGTGTCCTCCAGCCCGAACCCGTCGAGCCGGACCTCCGGGTCGCCGTCGGGGACGTCATCATTGTTGGCGTCGGGATAGAAGAGGAGGTAGGGCGGGTTCAGGACCCAGACCCCGCCCCGGCCCCGCTCGCAGGCGGTGACGATGTTCAGGCCGTCGAGGAAGACCTTGTGCTTGTCGTAAGTCCCGTCGCCGTCGGTGTCCTCGTGGATCGAGATCCGGTCGAGCCCCTTGAAGTGATTCGGAGGGGGTGGCGAGACCCTGTCATACACGACCCGCCAGACGCCGTCTCGGCTGAGGACCTTGACGCCCGCCGGGTTGGGGTACTGGCGGTACTCGACCACCCACATCCGGCCCCGCTCGTCGAAGTTGAGGAAGACCGGCTGGGCGATCTCGGGCTCGGACAGGGCCAGGTCGATCCGCAGGTCGTCGGGCACCGTGAACGCCCTGACCGCCTCGGCCGGCGCGAGCGGGCCGTCGGCGGCCCCGGCCGTCGTCATCCCGACGACCGCGAGCATCGCGAGCCATCCCCATCGTTGCCGGCCGCCGATCCGCATCGTCGTCACCCTCCCACACGGGTCGAAGTCGAGGTCATTGCATGGTAAGGCCGCGCGAGGCGAGCGGCAATAATGGGTTTGCTCGGGGTTCGCCGTTGGCTTCGTTCGTCGCGACGAGGATTCCCTGTCGGATTGGGGTATCTGCGTAGGGTGGTTCGAGCCTCGGGCGAGGCCCACCACGCCGGACGAAGATGGTGGGCCTCGCCCGAGGCTCGAACCACCC
>JAJYDH010000503.1 GCA_021777685.1 Planctomycetota bacterium
GTCGAGTCGCACTGGATCCCGATGGACCGGACGCTTTGGAGCGTGGAGAACTATCCCGCCTTCCTGACGGCGAGGCGGGAACTGCTGGCGAATGCGGCCAACCAGTTCCTCGACCAGCTCCGGCACGGCCGCTCCCCGGATCTGCCGGTGAAAAGCTGGGGGGACGGCTCCAAGGAGGAGGGGTGTCCGCAATCCCCTTCCCCGGCGAAGGGATGGCTGGCAGCCCGAGGCGACCCGTTCCGGATGGAGATCGTGCGTCGGCCGGAGGGGTTCGTGAAGCTGCCCAAACGCTGGGTGGTGGAGCGGAGCCTGGCGTGGTTGGGTCGGGACCGGCGGCACAGCAAGGACTACGAGCGGACGCCGCAGTCGAGCCAGGCTTGGGTACGGATCAGCTCGATCCGGGGGATGTTGCGACGGCTGGCCCCTGACGAGAAGAGGCCGGCCGTCTCATTCAAGTATCCACAACCGAAAGAGTCGTAGCTTCCCGGATAGCCTCTCAGTCTAATCGGGCGCCCGAGGCCGAGTCGAACCAGCTCGCTCCGGGAAGATCGAGTTCGACGAGCACCCGCTCGCCGGGCCGGAACCGCGTCCGGGCGGGCAGCCTGGCCAAGAGATCGTAGGGCCCGAATTCGAGGACGGCTAGGGCCTCGTGACCTATCGGCTCAAGCCGACGGACCCTCGCCGGTCCGGTCGGCGGGAACGCCCCTCGGGAGTAAGCGGCGGCGGGGCGGATCGCGACCTGTTCGGGCCGGAGTCCGAGTTCGACCCTTGGGATACCCCGATCCGACAGCAGTGAAGCCCAGGGAGCCGCGAGCGAGATCGACCACGGGCCCAGGTCATCAAGGTTGACGATCCGGATTGCCAGGTTCCTGTCCTCCTTGGCGACCAGGCAGGGTAGGAGGTTCATGGGAGGCTGGCCGATGAACCGGGCGACGAAGCGATTCACGGGCCTTTCGTAGAGGTCGAGCGGTCGGCCGACCTGGACGATCCGGCCACCATCGAGGACCGCCACCCGGTCGCCGAGGGCGAGGGCCTCGGCCTGGTCGTGCGTCACCAGGACCATCGTCGCTTTCAACCTGCGCCGGAGCTCGGCCAGCTCGGCCCGGGTCGAGGCCCGGAGCGGGGCATCGAGGCCCGAGAACGGCTCATCGAAGAGGAATAGCTTCGGGCGGAGCACCAGGGCCCGGGCGAGGGACACCCTCCGCCGCTGGCCGCCCGAGAGGGTCCCCGGCGGCCGGTCGAGGCATTCCGACAGGCCGAGGACCGCGGCCGTCCCTCGGACCATCTCCTCGATCTCCGCCCTTGGCCGGCCTCGGGCCCGGAGACCGAAGGCGATGTTCTCGAAGACGTCAAGGTGGGGATAGAGCACCTGGTCCTGGAAGACCATGGCGACGTCGCGATCGCGAGGGGCCAACTCGTCGATCCGACGGCCGTCGAGCCAGAGGCTCCCGGAGTCGAGGCTTTCAAGCCCCGCGACCAGCCGGAGCAGGGTGCTCTTGCCCGACCCCGACGGCCCGACGATCACGAATAGCTCGCCGTCCTCGATCGTCAGCTCGACCCCTCGCGCGGCGACGATTTCCCCGGGAAACGATTTCGAGACCCCTCGGATTTCGAGCCGGCCCAAGGTCGAATCTCCCGTCAGTCCGACCAACTCAACGACCGAGGCCAAGTCGGTCCCGATGGTACGCCAGGCGCTGGCCGACGTCCATCCTGGAGAAGTCGGGCCGGCCGTCGAGCGTGCTGGGGAAGCCGTTGGCGGAGACCTTGGCGGCCGACCCGTTGATCGTGACCGGCTTCGGCTCATGGCACTGGCAATCGTGGGAGGCGGCCTGCGGTTTGGAGCCGTTCGCGTGACAGCCGCAGTCCTCGGCCTTCGCCGGCTCGGTCCGGGCCGGGACGGTGACGCTGGTCTTCGTCCCCCCGTAGCTCATCGCCCCCGACTGGAGCGTCAGGTCCTCTTCGAGACGCCGCTTCGGAGCGATCCCCAACTTGCCGAGGACCGCATGGTACGCCTTGACCGCATCGACCGGGCCGATGACGCCGTCGACGATCAGTCGGAGGAACTGGACGAAGGCGAGCTGATTCTCGGCGTTGTTGATCTTCCGGCCGTAGAGGGCGACCTTGGCCCCGTACTTCTGGGCGTCGGCCAGCATCTGGAAGGCGTCGCGGGTGGTCCCCGCCGAGCCGCCGAGGATGCCCACGACCAGGTGCGGGTCGTAGCGGACAAGCTCCTCCATTGCCCTCGGGCCGTGGTAGACAATCTTGAGGAACGTCGGCCGGCCCGCCGGGGCGACTCCCGCCAGCATCCGGGCGATCATGTCGTTGAGATACGATGGCAAGATCGCCGGGTCGATCGCGTTCGGCATGTTCGGGTCGAAGACTTCGAGGAAGTAGCGGAACTTCTTCCGCTCGGCCTCCTCGCGGAACTCGTGGAACCGTTCGAGGGTCGCCAGGTCGAGGGCCAGGTCGTTGTTGAAGGTCACGCTGTACAGGCCGAGGTCGGCGCCGAGGGTCCGCTCCTCGGGCGAGCAGTCCAGATGCCCGCACTGGATGTGATCCAGGCTGGCCGATCGGAACGGCCGCGCCGGCTCCTGGGCGTAGTGCGACCCTCGGGCGATGTGGACGTCGGTCGTGTCGTTCGCCCGGGCCGCCGGCGTGATCGCGGAGTTCTCGAACATCCGCTCGCGGATCGTCAGGGCGTGGTTCGTGGAGGCCGACATCAGCATGATGTCGACCACCCCTTGCTGGACGATGGCCCGGATCTGCTCGCGGTACTCCTCGAGCGTCTTGAAGCGGACCTCGCCCGAGTGGGCCTCGGGCGATTGCCCCGGCGCGCCGATGCCGAAGGCCATATCCGCGTCCTTGGCGTCGGCGAGGATGAACTCGCGGCAGCCGGACGGGTCGGCGTGGATCGCGGCGAGCTTCCGATCGAGCGACTTAACCACGTCCGCCCCCCTGGCCCGAGATCGTGACCCGGGATTTGCCGCCGCCGTTCCCGCCTCCCGAGCCCATCGTCACCCGGACCCCGGCCCCATTGCCGGCCGGGCTCGCGGCGGGCTTCGGCAGGCTCGCCCCCTTCGAGGCGTTGGGGTTCGACTTCAGGACCTGGTCGATCGTCCCCCGGAGCACCTGCCCCGAGTGCTGCAAGGCCGAGACTTCCTTCGGCCAGAGCTCGATCTCCAGTTGGGCCTCGACCCCGGCCCGGCCGACGACCGTGGGGACCGAGATGCAGACGTCGCGCATCCCGTAGGTCCCGTTCACGAGCGAGGCGACGGGCATGATCCGCTTGCTGTCGAGGGCGATGGCGTGGATTACGTCGCGGATCGCCAGGCCGACGGCGAAGCCCGCGCCCCCCTTGAGCTTGATGACCTCGGCGCCACTGCCCCGGGTCTTGGCGAACAGGGCGTCGGCCGTGCCGGAGGTCCAGCCCGGGAACTTCTCCAGCGGCAGGCCCGCGGCCTGCGCGGCCGACCAGATCGGCACCATGCTGTCGCCGTGCTCGCCGAGGATCGTCGCCGTGACCTGCGTGGGCGGGAGCTTGAGCGACTCGGCGATCAGGCTCCGGAACCGGGCCGAATCCAGCTCCGTCCCGAGGCCGATCACCTGCGTCGAGGGCAGGCCGAGTTGGAGGGTCGCGAGATAGGTCAAAACATCAACCGGGTTCGAGACGACCAGGACGATGGCCGACTTCTTCGGCCCTGCCGCCTTGACCTGGCCCAGGATATTCAGGAACAGCTCGACGTTCCGGTTGATCAGGTCGAGCCGCGACTCGTCCGGCTTGCGGCGGAGCCCGGCGGTGATGCAGATGAGGTCGCTCTCGGGGATCGCCTCATAGCCGGTCGCCCGGATGCGCTGGTCGGCCGCGATCGAGGCCCCGTGGAGCAGGTCGAGCGCCTGCCCCCGGCAGAGGTCGCCGTTGACGTCGATCAGGTCGAGCCCGCTGACGATCCCGCCGCACTGCAAGGCGTACGCGGCACACGAGCCGACCAACCCGCCGCCGCCGATGATGCTGACCTTCATGGACGAGCCCCCGGATTTCAAATCGCCGATGGTAGATGTTCGATGGACGAAGTTAAACCCGCGATCACGCCCCGCCCGAGACGCCCGAAGCGTATCCGCCGTCCTTGACCGCCGACGAGCCGTTGGCCGAGCCGTTCATGAACCGCATGACCTGGTCGGTGATGGTCTGGACCAGTGCGTCGGTCGGGTCGCCGGTCGGGGGCTTGACGTACCTCGACTCCTCGGCGGGCGCGACCTGCTGGAGCTTGTCGGGGATGAACGCCTTATGCTCGGGCTTGAAGTCGGTGTACCCCTCGCGGAACAGGCTGTTGCCGCAGAGGTCGCAGTTTTCGAGGCCCTTTTCGAGCCGGACGTCGCGGATGCCGAGGTTCGGCTTGATCTTGATCAGCTCGGCGGCCTTGGCGTCGTCGTAGTAGTTCACCCGTCCGAGCTGCTTGGTCAGGATCAAGATCCGACAGTAGGCGTCGATGATCTCGGTCTTGAAGTAGGCGTCGGTGAGGTCCGAGCCGCAGGTGATGGTGCCGTGGTTGGCCAGGAGGATGACGTCGGTGTCCTTGACGTAGGGGATGACCGTGTCGGCGAACGC
>JAJYDH010000504.1 GCA_021777685.1 Planctomycetota bacterium
ATCGAGCCTGGCCGTGGGGATGTACTGCCACTCGATGGCGACCCTGGCCCTCTGCGAGGCCTACGCCCTGACCGGGGACGCCCGGCTCCGGGGTCCGGTCGAGCGGGCGGTCGGCTTCCTCGTCCGATCGAGGGCGAAGGACGGGATGGCCTGGCGGTACGCGCCGGGGGCCGCGACCGGCGACACGAGCATCCTGGGCTGGGCGGTCATGGCCCTGAAGTCGGCCAAGACCGTCGGCATCCCGATCCCCTCGGCGACCCAGGCGGGCATCCTCGGCTGGCTCCGCGAGGTCGACGCCGGCCGATCCGGCGGCCTGGCCCGGTATCAGCCGGGCGAGGCCAACAAGGTCACGCCCACGATGACCGCCGAGGCCTGGGCCTGCCGCCAGTTCCTCGAAGTTGGAGGCCCCGGCGCGGCCAGCGACGAGGCGGCGGCGTTCCTGCTCCGGAGCCCGTCCGATCGGGGCGAGTACAACATCTATTATCTGTACTATGGCACCCTGGCCATGTACCAGCACGGCGGCGAGGCCTGGTCGACCTGGAATGCCCGGGTCCGCGACGAGGTGGTCCGTCGCCAGCGGGCCCAGGGGCACATGGCCGGGAGCTGGGACCCTGACGACAGCCCTTACGGGACCCACGGCGGGCGGATCTACGGGACCGCGCTAGCGACCCTGACCCTGGAGGTCTACTACCGGTTCCTCCGCCTCTACGACGCCCCGGCCGCCCCGATGGCGCCCGGGGACGGAGGGGCCCGACGGGCGGGTTTCGACCCGGCGCCGGCGGGTCGGTGAGGGGGGACGGCGGGGTTAACCCGACAACACGTCTCGCGGAGTTCTTTCCGCCCCCCTCTCCCTTTGGGAGAGGGCCGGGGTGAGGGTCGTCGCTGGACGACTGATCGGCTTGCGAGCCCTGATTTCCGGGCCGGTTGGCGGTGCGACGTCCCTCACCCCCGGCCCCTCTCCCAAAGGGAGAGGGGAGGCAGACTTGCCCGCGGACCGTCGATTGGCGTCAGGAGTTGTCGCCCGGGACATCCCGGCGGGGTCTGGTCCCGAAATCCTTCGGTGTTTACAATCGTCGGCGTCGACCGAATTTCCAGGACGCCCGAGGCTCGCGGAGGGGGTCCGGTCCGTTGAGCGGGAGGCGGGGCGTTGGACTTCTCGACCGTTTTGCCGGTGATCTGGGCCCAGGTCTCCGCCCCGCCGCCGGCCCCGGGGAGCACCACCAGTTCGGCCCTTCAACTGGCGGCGCTGGCGCTCCGGCGATGGTGCGGGAGCCTGACGCTCTCGAATCCCGACGCGACGACCGGGCCGATCTCGGCGGGGCTCGGGGCGTGGCTGCTCGGCCTGGCGGCCTTGCTGGCGGTGGCGGTGATTCGGCAAGGGCCGGGGCGGGCGATCGGGCAACTGCTCGACGTCCCGGGGCACGCTCGGCTGTTCTCGGCGGCGCTCGCGCGGCTCCGACGGTCGGGGCGGCTGCTGGCGGTGGCGGTCGGGGTGTCGGTGCTGGCCTGGACGGCCAACCAGACCTTCTCTTACAGCGTCGCGACCGGCCGGGATGACGAACTGCTCCTGACCAAGGGGCGGCGGCTCTCCGACGTCGCCCTGAACCAGGGATATCTCGCGGCGATGACCCCGCTCCGCGACCTGGTCGGCCTCGGCCTGATGATCCCGCTGCTGATCGGGGCGGCGGTCGTGCTGTTCCAGTTCTCGACCGACCGCTGGGGCTCGGGGGTCCGCCCGCCGATCTCGGTCCGCCGCCGCTCGGCCCGGTGGTCGACGATCGGCTGGGGCGTCGCGGCGCTGGCGGCGCTCTACCGGTTCGTGGGCCTGGTGACGGGCAATTCCGAGCTGCCGCCGGGCGGCTGCCTGGGGCCGGAGGCCGTGGTCGTCCCGACCTTGATGGCACTGGCCGACGGCGTGCTCGTGGCCTGGGTGCTGGTCGAGCTGCGCAACGCCGGCCTGGGCGACACCGAGGGGGAGGCGCTCGATGTCCTGGGCGTCTCGCTCCTGATCCCGGCGGCGGCCTTGGCGTGCCTGCTGACATTCCCGGCGCGGTACGTCGGGGCCGGGGCCTGGCTCCTGCTGCTGAATTTGCCGACGACCTACGCGACCGGGTCGTGGCTGGCGACCTACCTCGGCTGGCAGCTCGGGTACGGGCTGATCTATTTTCAGGCCGCCGCGATCGTCTTCGCCGGGCTGCTCGGGGCGGTGGCCTGGAGCCGGGGGACGCCGGGCGACGCCCTGAAGGGCTACCTCCGGATGGTCTCGGCCGAGGGGGGGCACCTGGTCGCGGCGGTCGCGGCGGCCGGACTGGCGGCGGGGACGCTCTCGGCGGCGGCTTACCTGGCCCTCCTGTCCCTGCCGGCGTCGACCTGGGCGCTGAACGCGGCCGACTCCTATGCGCATTACGCCTCGCTGCCGATCGGCCTGGCCCTGGCCGCCGCGCTGATCGAGCTGGGCGAGCGGTCGCTCCCGATGGCGACGCTCGCCGTCCCCGATCCCGAAGGCCCCCCGGCCTGAGATCTCAGCGGCTCGCGCCCGATCGCCGCCCGCTCAGCTTGACACGAAACGGGGCGGGGGGGTGTAATGAGAGGTGACGGATCGGCGCCTTCTCGGGAAGTCGCCGCCCCCCGCCCCGAAGGCCGCATCGCCCACTCCTCCGGGCCGGCTCCATGACGCCGGTCAGCAGCCGGCCGCAGGCGCTCCTCGAACTTTTCCCCATCGATACGTTTGACAATTCGGCCCGGCCTCGAAGATCGAGGACCCCGCCCACCGCGCGCGAGCATCGAGCCCCTGTGGCGGCTCCCGCGCCTTTCGCGATGCGCACCGCCCGACGGATCTACCGTTCAGGAGGGAGACCGCTTATGTCCGCAGGATCGGATCTGATCGCCCTGATCACCGGCCGCCAGAACCTGGCGGATTACCAGAAGAAGCACTGGACCGGCACCTTCGCCGAATATCTCGACATCGTCCGCCGCAACCCCAAGGTGACGCGGACCGCCTACCAGCGCGTTTATGACATGATCCTCGCCCACGGGACCGAGGAAGTGCTGGTCAACAAAGAGAAGCACGTCCGGTACAAGTTCTTCGACGACCCGGTCGGCCAGGGCCAGGACGCCATCTTCGGGCTCGACCGGACGGTGCAGAGCCTGGTCAACGTGCTCAAGAGCGCCGCCCACCGCTACGGGACCGAGCGCCGGGTCCTCCTGCTCCACGGGCCGGTCGGCAGCTCCAAGAGCACCATCGCCCGGCTGCTCAAGAAGGGGCTGGAGCACTACTCGAGGACCGACGACGGGGCGCTCTACACCTACGGCTGGCGCGAGGAGGGGCTCGACGGGACCGACGCGTTCGTCGACTGCCCGATGCACGAGGAGCCGCTCCACCTCGTCCCGGCCGAGTTCCGCCCCGAGCTGATCGAGTCGATCGCATCCGAGGCGGCCGACCACCACTACCCGATCACCATCGAGGGGGACCTCTGCCCCTTCTGCCGCCAGACGTACAACGAGCGGATGGCCAAGTATGACGGCGACTGGGGCAAGGTCCTGGGCGACATCCGGGTCCGCCGCCTGATCCTCTCCGAGCAGGACCGCGTCGGCATCGGCACGTTCCAGCCCAAGGACGAGAAGAACCAGGACGCCACCGAGCTGACCGGAGACATCAACTACCGGAAGATCGCCGAGTACGGCACCGAGAGCGACCCCCGGGCCTTCAACTTCGACGGCGAGTTCAACATCGCGAATCGCGGCATCATCGAGTTCATCGAGGTCCTCAAGCTCGACGTCGCCTTCCTCTACGACCTCCTGGGCGCCAGCCAGGAGCACAAGATCAAGCCCAAGAAGTTCGCCCAGACCGACATCGACGAGGTGATCGTCGGGCACACCAACGAGCCCGAATACAAGAAGCTCCAGTCCAACGAGTTCATGGAGGCCCTCCGCGACCGGACCGTCAAGATCGACGTCCCGTACGTCACCCGGCTCTCCGACGAGATCCACATCTACCAGAAGGACTACAACAGCCGGAAGGTCCGCGGCAAGAAGATCGCCCCGCACACGCTCGAGGTCGCCGCGATGTGGGCGATCCTCACCCGGCTGGAGGAGCCCAAGAACGCCGGCCTGACGCTCCTCCAGAAGCTCAAGCTCTACAACGGCAAGACCCTCCCCGGGTTCACCGAGGACAACATCAAGGAACTCCGCGAGGAGGCCGAGCGCGAGGGGATGCACGGCATCAGCCCCCGCTACGTCCAGGACAAGATCTCCAACGCCCTGGTCTCGCACACCAACGAGCGATCGATCAACCCGTTCATGGTGCTCAATGAGCTGGAGTCCGGGCTGAAGCACCACTCGCTGATCAACAGCGAGGAGACGCGCAAGCACTACCGGCACCTGCTCTCGCTCGTGAAGGAAGAGTACGAGGACATCGTGAAGAACGAGGTGCAGCGCGCGATCGCCGCCGACGAGGACGCCCTGTCCCGCCTCTGCGGCAACTACATCGACAACGTCAAGGCGTACACCCAGCGCGAGAAGGTCAAGAACAAGTACACCGGCCAGCCCGAGGAGCCGGACGAGCGGCTGATGCGCTCGATCGAGGAGAAGATCGACATCCCC
>JAJYDH010000505.1 GCA_021777685.1 Planctomycetota bacterium
CGCCAAGTTATCTCCCGAAGACCTCGCCGCGCTCCGGGCCTGGTTCGCCGATTTCGACAACGAGCGATGGGACCGGCAGTTCGAAGAGGATGTCGCCGCCGGGCGATTGGATGGGCTGGCCGAAGAAGCCTTGATAGAATGGCGTCAGGGCCGTTGCACCGACCTTTGAACCTCGAATTCAACTTCCGTCCGGAGGCCCGAGCGACCATGACCCACTCTCGCCGAGACTTCCTCAAGACCGCCGGCGCCGCGAGCCTGGCCTCGCTCGCCCCTTCGGCCCCTCGCGTGATCCTCGCGGACGACATCGACCGGAAGAAATTCGAGGCGAAGGCCGACTCCGTCATCGTGCTCTGGATGGGCGGCGGGATGGCCCACATGGAGACGTTCGACCCCAAGCGTCATACCCCCTTCAAGACGGGCATGAAGGCGTCGGAGGTTTGCAGCACGTTCCCGTCGGCCCCGACGGTCGTCGACGGCGTCCGGTTCAGCGAGGGGTTGGAAGCGATCGGCCGGGTGATGGATCGGGGGACGTTGATCCGGTCGCACGTCGCGGCCGACCTCGGCTCGATCCTCCACTCCCGCCACCAGTTCCACTGGCACACCGGGTACGAGCCGCCGGTTAACGTCGCGGCCCCTCACCTTGGGGCCTGGATCGGCCAGGCCCTCGGGCCCAGGAACCCGGCGGTGCCGTCCTATATCGACATCGGCCAGCGGTACGACGGCAACGGCGAGGCCGAGGAATTGCGGTCGTTCCAGACCGGCGGCGTGCTCGGCTCCGAGTTCGGCCCGTTCCGGATCCCCGATCCCTCCGACGCCGTCGCCGCCGTCCGCCCGCCCGCCGGGATGACCCTCTCGCGGTTCCAGAACCGCTATCAGGGGTACAAGAAGCTCCTCGCCGCCAGCCCGATCGGCCGGGAAGGGTCCGACTACCAGCGCGAGTCGCTCCTCCGCTCGCTGGAGAACGCCGACCGCCTGCTCAACTCCGACGCGGCCAAGGCGTTCGACCTCTCGCTGGAGCCGAAGGAGAGCCGCGACGTCTACAACACCGGCCGGTTCGGCCTGGGGTGCCTGCTGGCCCGCCGGCTGGTCGAGGCCGGGGCCCGGTACATCGAGGTCACGACCGAGTACATCCCGTTCGTCAACTGGGACACCCACGACAACGGCCACACCCGGCTCCGCGACCTCAAGAAGCAGATCGACGCCCCCGTCGCGCGCCTCGTGCTCGACCTGGAGCAGCGAGGCCTGCTCGACCGGACCCTGATCGTCCTGGCCAGCGAGTTCAGCCGGTCGGTCCTGGTCGAGGGGAAGGCCGACAAGAAGGTCCCGGACCAGGTCCAGGTGCCCGACACCCTGGCGAACCTCGCCCAGTTCGGCCACCATCGCCACTTCACCGGGGCCGGGTCGGTGCTGATGTTCGGCGGAGGGGTCAAGAAGGGGTACGTCCACGGCGAGACCGCCGACGAGATGCCCTGCACCACCACCAAGGACCCCGTCACCGTCGCCGACCTCCACGCCACGATCCACCACCTCCTGGGGATCTCGCCCAGATACGGGGTCGTGACCGAGGAGCGGCCGTTCTACGTCACCAAGGACGGCAAGGGCAAGCCGGTGAATGCGGTGATCGCCTGAGTTTTGGGGAGAGGGGGAGAATCGAACCACAGAGGGCACAAAGAACACAGAGAAAAATCAAAAACAAAGAACATCTATTCTTGTCATGATTTTTCTCAAATCTTCTCCCCTCTGTGCTCTCTGTGAACTCTGTGGTTCAATTCCCTTGTCTTCTCCCCCAACGACAAGGAGCGACCCACGATGAGGACGAACGTCCGCCTGGCACTGTCACTCTCCCTGGCCCTCGCGGTCGTCGCCGCGGCCCTGGCCGCCGACGCCCCCTCGCCGACCACCCTCGACCTCTGGCCGGGCTCCGCCCCGGGCGAGACCACCCCGGTCGGCGACGAGCAGGCCAAGAAGAAGGGGGATGCCATCACCAGCATCACCAACGTCACGAAGCCCACGATGACCGTCTCCCGCCCCCCGTCGGACAAGAACACCGGCGTGGCCGTGGTGGTCCTGCCCGGCGGCGGCTACCAGAACCTCGCCTGGGAGCACGAGGGGACGATGGTCGCCGACTGGCTCAACTCGATCGGCGTGACGGCCGTCGTCGTCAAGTATCGCGTCCCCCGCCGGCCGGGGACCCCCAAGGGGGAGCCGCCCGTCGCCGCCCTGATGGACGCCCAGCGCGCCCTCAGCCTGGTCCGCTCGCACGCGAGCGACTGGGGCGTCGACCCCAAGAAGGTCGGCATCCTCGGCTTCTCCGCCGGAGGGCACCTCGCCGCCTGGGCCTCGACCAACGCCGACAAGCGGGCTTATGAGACGGTCGACGCCGCCGACAAGGAACAGTGCCGCCCCGACTTCTCCGTCCTGATCTACCCCGGCGGCGTCCTGAAGCGGGGGACGACGGACCTCACGCCCGAGATGAAGATCTCCGGCGAGTCCCCGCCCGCCTTCCTCGCCGTCGCCAGCGACGACGCCGGCTCGCTCGAAGGGACCGTCGCCCTTTACTTGGCCCTCAAGAGGGCCAAGGTCCCCGCCGAGCTGCACGTCTACGGCGTCGGGGGCCACGGCTTCGGCATGAGGACCGGCGACCGGCCCGCCGCGAGCTGGCCCAAGCGGTGCGAGGAATGGATGCGCGACCTGGGCATCCTCAAGGTCCGCTGATCCGCGAGGGCCGCGCGGTCTTTTCCTCCTCCCCTCTCCCTCCGGGAGAGGGGCCGAGGGTGAGGGGCGTCGCCTGTCGCGTGGGGCTCGAACGGGCCGTTCCCGATCCGGGTGGTCGTGCCACGACCCTCACCCCGGCCCTCTCCCGGAGGGAGAGGGAGGCAGAAAACGCCGATGTCGTCAAGGTTTACGGTTCGTCGAGCGTCATGATATTCGCCCACGCGGCGAATCGGGAGTTACGACCATGACCGTCGAATCCAGGGACGACCCGGATTTCGACCGCATCACCCCCAAGCCGGTCCCCGGGCGGCGCTTCACACTCATCGAACTCCTCGTCATCCTCGGCATCATCGCGATCCTGATCGCCCTCCTCATCCCGGCTCGCCGGGGCGCACCGAATGCCGCGCGCCGCGCGCAGTGCGTGAACAACCTGAAGCAGATCGCGCTGGCCCTGCATAATTACGAACAAACCTACAATTGTCTGCCCCCGGCCCACACTGTGGATGCACAAGGCCGGCCGCTGCACAGTTGGCGGACCCTGATCCTGCCCTATCTCGAACAGGACCAGCTCTACAAGACGATCGACCTTTCGAAACCCTGGGACGACCCGGCCAACGCGAAGGCCCGGGAGACCTCCGTGCCCGTCTTCCAGTGCCCGTCCGCCTCCACCGGCCCTTCCAACATGACGACGTACCTGGCGATCGTCGCCCCGGGTTCCTGCTTCCTCCCCGAGACGTCGCGACGGCTGGCGGAGATCGCCGACGGCCAGAGTTCGACGCTCATGCTCATCGAGGCCGGCGAGGAGCAGGCCATCCCCTGGATGGCGCCGACGGACGCGGACATGGCCCTGGTGGTCGGCCTCGGCCAGGGCTCAGGGCTCCACCACTCGGGGGGCACGAACGCCTGCACCGTCGACGGTTACGTGCATTTCCTCAAGGCCAGCACCCCGGCCGACGTCCGACGGGCCCTGGTGACGATCTCGGGGGACGAGAAGGTTTCCGCCGACGCCTGGTGATCGCCCCGGGGCCGGCCCGCGACCGGCCCGCTCGCGCAGCTCGAAGACGGCCAGCGGCGCGAGCCAGCTCGCCCAGCTCGCCGCCGGGTCGATCCAGGGGGCATCCAGCCCCGCGACCGTCGCCAGGCCGCCGATCAGCCGGAGCACGACGGCCGAGCACAGGAGGAGGTAACATCGCCACATCCACCGGCGATGGTCCGCGATCCGCCCCCTCGACGCCGACCGCGCCCCGAGCCAGGCCGACGCCGCCGTGGCGACGGCCAGGGCCGCCAGGCCCGCCGCCGCGACCGGCCCCGCCGCCGCATGCGAGGCCATCACCAGCCCGCCGGGCGTCACCAGCAGCACGACGCAGGCGACCTGGACCCGCCCCAGCCGCCGATGCCACCCCGGGAACCTCGCCCGAAACCGCTCGCCGACCAGCACCAGCCCCAGGAGCAGCGAAACGGGGCCGGACAGGATGTGCGCGAAGAACGCCCGCCGATAGACCCCGGAGAAGTGGCCCTCACGGCCCCGGAGGAAATCCGAGCCGAAGTCCGGCGGGAAGTAGTCCCGGTAGTTCGACACGATGCCGACGACGACCTTGACGATCAGGACGCCCGCCAGGAGCGACAAGATCCGCCGAGGTGACTTCGAATCTCGCGGGCGCATGGCAAGGTGATCCATCGGCACCACGGTATCTTCCCCGAGAACCCCGGCTCCCGCAATCCCGCCGGCCCGGGTGGGTGCGCGGCCCGATTCTGGAGGGGAGACATCCCACGCTCCCACGCGGAGCGCTCTGCATTACCCACAAGTCTTCTCAGCCCCGGAGGGGCGACCGTCCTTAGCCCAGGGTGAAACCCTGGGAATCGAGGGCCGAGGAGA
>JAJYDH010000506.1 GCA_021777685.1 Planctomycetota bacterium
ATCCCCGATCGCGATCTATCCCGGGATCGGCTTCGGCAAGCGGACCGTCCACAACCTCTTGCTGCTCCAGAACCTGGAAGCCTTCGCCGGCATCGGGTGCGTCATGCTGGTCGGGACGTCGCGCAAGGGGTTCCTGGGCAAGCTCACCGGCCGCCCGACGGGAGACCGGACAATCGCCTCGATCACGTCCGCCCTGGCCGCGATCGACGGCGGGGCGAGGGTCGTCCGGGTCCACGACGTCGGCCCGATGGTCGACGCCCTCCGGGTCTGGGAGGGGCATCGGGGGTGGAATCGGCGACCCGGTCGCGAATAGACTGATAGAGATGGTCGATTTCCGGGATAATATCTGACATCGGCGAGAGGCCAAGCGATCGTAGGGTGGTGTCGAGCGGAGCGAGGCCCACCTTCCGACCGGCCGCCGGATCGGTGGGCCTCGCTCCGCTCGACACCACCCTTCAATTTTGAGAAGCGATGAGCGACATTCAAAACGCCGATCCGCTCCTGACCGAATGCCGAAACATGGCCGACCGGGCCAAGGCCGCGTCGAGGGGCCTGGCCATCGCGCCGGGGTCGGCGAAGGACGGCTGGCTCCGGAGGTCGGCGCGGGCGATCCGGGAACGGTCGGCGGAGATCCTGGAGGCGAACGCCCGGGACGTCGCGGCCGGGCCGGGGTTCGGTCTGAATTCGGCGGCGATCGACCGGCTCACGCTCGACCCGAGGCGGCTGGAGAAGATCGCGAGCAGCCTGGAAGAGGTCGCCGCCCTGCCCGATCCGGTCGGTGAGGTGATCGCGGCGAGCCGGCGGCCCAACGGCCTGGACGTCTCGCAGGTCCGCGTGCCGCTGGGCGTGGTCTTCATGATCTTCGAGAGCCGGCCGAACGTGACGGTCGACGCCTCGGCGATCTGCGTCAAGAGCGGCAACGCGGCGATCCTCCGGGGGGGCAAGGAGGCCCTGAACTCGAACCTCGCCCTCTACCGGGTCCTGGCCGACGGGCTGGCGCCGAGCGGGCTCCCGGCCGACGCCGTCCAGCTCGTCGCCACGACCGACCGCGCGGCCGTCGGCCACCTGCTCGGGATGCCCGACCGGGTCGACCTGGCGATCCCTCGCGGGGGCGAGAGCCTGATCCGCCGGGTCGTCGCCGAGGCGAGGATGCCCGTCCTGAAGCACTACACGGGCAACTGCCACGTCTACGTCGACGCCGACGCCGACCTCGCGATGGCCGTCAAGGTCGTCGTCAACGCCAAGGCCCAGCGCCCCGGGGTCTGCAACGCGGCCGAGACCCTGCTCGTCCACCGAGACGTGGCTTCGAAGTTCCTCCCGCTCGCCGCCGACGCCCTCCAGGCCCGGGGGGTCGAGCTGCGCGGCGACGACGCGACCCGCGCGATCCTGCCCGGCATCCGGGCCGCCGAGCCCGCCGACTGGGACACCGAATACGCCGACCTGATCCTGGCCGTCGGCGTGGTCGACTCGCTCGACGACGCCATCGCCCACATCAACCGGCACGGCTCGGGCCACACCGACGCGATCCTGACCCGCTCGCTCGCCCCGGCCCGGAAGTTCGTCGCCGAGGTCGACTCGGCGGCGGTCGTGGTCAACGCCAGCACCCGGTTCAACGACGGCGGCGAGCTGGGCCTCGGCGCCGAGATCGGCATCAGCACCGACAAGTTCCACGCCCGGGGCCCTTGCGGCCTCCGGGAGCTGACCACGACCAGGTGGGTCATCTACGGCGACGGCCAGGTCCGCGAGTGAGAGGGCCCCGAGGCCGAGGCCAGCGACGACTCGATGATCGTCGGGACGTCGGTGAGCCGCTTCATCCACCGCTCGTCGAACGCGACCGGCCCCGGCTTCGGCCTCTTCCGCGACCGGCCCTCGCCGGCCTGCTTCGCCCGGTTCGCGATCGCCTTGTTCATGTTGTCCCGGGCGGCCTGGAGGCCGGGCTTGATCCGGAGGGCCTCGCCGAAGGCGAAGATCGCCAGGTCGTAATAGCCCTTCGACGCCCAGACGGCGCCCAGGTTGTTGTGCAGGTCGGCGACGTGCCCGGCGCCGTGCTCGATCCCGTTGGACCAGAGGGCCTCCGAGTCTCGCCAGGTCCGGCACTGGTGATACGTCAGGGTCATCAGGGCCAGGATCAGCCCGAAGCCGACCGCCGCCCGTCGCGGGGCGGTGAGCCGGAGCCTTGCGAACCCGGGAAGGAGGTCGCAGAGCCCGGCGGCGAGCGGGGCGACGAAGGCCATCATCGTCAGGTAGCCATACCGGTCGGCCGCGACCTGCATCCCCGTCGTCACCATGCCCGAGACCGGCGCCAGCATCACCAGGTAGGCCGCCCAGGCCGCGAGCAGGCCGGGGCGCCGGCGACGGTCGCGGATCAGCAGCGCCGTCACCGCGACCGACCCGGCGATCGCGAGCAGGAACTGAGGGCCGAACAGCTTGGCCCACCTCGGCCTCATGTAGAAGGCGTGGAGGTCGAACGGCCAGAGGGTCTTGATCGGGTAGAACATCACCGAGTAGCTCGTCAGGGCGACCCGCCCCGAGATCCCCGTGTTCTCGATCGGGTCGAGGTTCCGGTCGTAGACCCGGGCCACGACCGCCGCGACCATGAACACCCCGCAGAGGGCGAAGAACGGCACCTTCTCCGCGAGGGCCCGCCGCGCCGGGCCGCTCAGCCAGCCCCGATCGCCCCCGAGCCTCCCGAGCGGGTAGACGTCCAGCACGAGGAACACCGCAGGCAGGGGGATGGCCGCCGCTTTCGACAGGACCGCCGCCGCGTAGAGCAGGAAGCAGCCGAGCAGCCGTCGCGATCGGACCTCCTGCCCGCCCGCCGGGTTCGCCTTGAGATAGGCCAGGACGCTCAGCATCGAGAAGAACGCGCAGGGCAAGTACGGCTGGGCCGAGGCCCAGGCGACCACCTCCGTCCGCATCGGGTGGACCGCGAACAGGGCCGTCGAGAGGGCCGACATCGCCAGGAAGTCCGACGGCCGGGTCTCCTCCAGGTCGGGCCGGCAGCGGCGGAGCAATTCGAGCGTCAGATAGAACAGGACGACCGTGTTCAGGGCGTGCATCAGGGCGCTGGCCAGGTGGTATCCGTAAGGATTCAGGCCGGTGAAGAGGTATTCGACCTCCAGGATCATCCAGGCGACGGGCTGATAGACCCCGATGATCATCGTGGTCCAGGCCCATCGGACGTTCCGCCAGCCGAGCCCCCGGAAGCCGATGTTGTCGAGGAAGTTGTCGGGGTCGTCCCAGGCGACGAAGTCGTTGCCCAGGGTCGGCACGAACGCGAGGAAGGCCAGCAAGGCCAGCCAGAGGGCGAGCTTGGCCGGCCTGAGCGGCTCGGGTCGCGGCCTCGACCGGGCCCGGGCCTCGAAGGATTCGACGTCTCGGTCCAGGGTCGACATCAGGGGGCCTGCTCCGGTCGGAGGGTGATGCGGGGACACGGCCCGGCGTCCTCGGGCCCGATCTCCTCATCCAAAGGTCTAGGACCCCGGGCCGAGATCGTCAAATCTCGGCACGCCCGACGAATCCGGCCCCGCCCGCCCCTCTCGACTTCTCCCGGCCGGCCGGCACGGCCTACACTCCTCTCGAACCGACGCCCGGGCGGGGTCCCGGGTCCGGACTCCTGAGTCCTTTCTTCCTCGGCGGCGTCGGTTATACTTTGCGTCTTGCGAGGTGTCCCGGCGGCACTTCGCCGCCGTACGAGGGGGTCCGGCACGGCAATTCGACCCCGCGCGATCCATCGAACGTCCGTATCACCAGACCCGGGAGCTTTCGTCAATGCCCGCCCCAGACGACCTCGACCTGAGTTGCATCCGCACGATCCAGACACTGTCCATGGACGGAGTCCAGGCGGCCAACTCGGGCCACCCGGGCACCCCGATGGCCATGGCGCCGGTGACGTACACCCTCTGGCAGAAGTTCCTCCGCTTCGACCCCGCCGACCCGATCTGGCCCAACCGCGACCGCTTCGTCCTCTCGATCGGCCACGCCTCGATGCTCCTCTACTCGATGCTCCACCTGACCGGCGTGAAGTCGGTCAGCAAGGATTACGAGACGATGGGCGAGCCCTCGGTGACGCTGGACGACCTGAAGAAGTTCCGCCAGCTCGACAGCAAGTGCCCCGGCCACCCCGAGTACCTTTGGACCAGCGGCGTCGAGACCACCACCGGCCCGCTCGGCCAGGGCGTGGCCACCAGCGTCGGCATGGCCTCCGCCGGCAAGTGGCTCGCGGCCCACTACAACAAGCCCGGCTACGACCTCTTCGACTACGACGTCTACGCCCTCTGCGGCGACGGCGACATGATGGAGGGCGTCTCGTCCGAGGCCGCCAGCCTGGCCGGACACCTCAAGCTCTCCAACCTCTGCTGGATCTACGACTCCAACCGGATCACCATCGACGGCTCGACCTCGATCACCTTCACCGAGGACACCGCCACGCGGTTCCGGGCCTACAACTGGAACGTCCTGGAGGTCATGGACGCCACCGACACGGCGGCCCTCGCCGCCGCGATCGAGGAGTTCAAGAACACCCACGACCGGCCCACCTTCATCGTCGTCCACAGCCACATCGGCTGGGGATCGGCCAGGCAGGACAGC
>JAJYDH010000507.1 GCA_021777685.1 Planctomycetota bacterium
CGGAGCGTCGGCACTCCCGGTGTCACGGGAACGGCGGCCAGGTCGTCGATCCAGAGGGTCGCCCGGTCGCCTTCGACCGAGTCCTTGCCGATGTTGAACCCGAGCCCCTTCGGCGGCCCGTGCCAGGCGCCGTCGTTGGCCCCGCCCCAGTGCTCGCCGCCGACGAGGTCGCGGACCTTGAGGACGACCTCGGCCCAGCCGTCCTTCGTCGCCGCGGGCAGGTCGACGGCCGACTGGTGGCACTGGCCGGTCGAGTCGACGACCCGCACGCCGAGCCGCTTCAGGTGCTCGGCCCGGGCCCGGAGCCGGAATGACTCGATGTCGGGCAAGGACAGCGATTCGAGGTCCTTCCAGCTCCCGACGTAGGCCCCGCCGCCCCGGAAGTCGGCGTCGAGCCGGTACGACGCCCTGCCGCCGTGAGCCAGGGCCGGGTCGAGCTTCAGCGAGCCCTTCGCGCCCGGGAACTCCTCGCCGCCGACGAACTTCCAACCCTTCGGCTCGCCTTCGAAGTCGTCGAGCGACACCGGCGACGGGGCGGCCGGGCGGGGCGGGTCGTCGGCCGCCCGGCACCAGGCGAGGCCCAGGGCGAACGCGACGATGGGGAGGGATCGGCTCCGGAGCATGGAGATGCACCTCAACTCGACCGGGGACCGCGGCCGATCCGGACGACCCCCGTCGGACCGGCGCCTCAGGCCGTGATTATGGGGCCTTTCGAGGCCGGGCGATAGCCCCTCGGCGGGACCGGGGGGTTTCTCGGCGGGCCGGCCCCTGGACCCCTGGCGAGGGCCCGGCCGGGTCGGCTAATATGGGCCCTCACCCATTCATCGCACATCCCAGCTTCGACAACCGGGAAGGGGCCGCGCATGGCCGACGACTCGCCGCCCCGCCTCTTGCTGATCGTCACCGGCAGCACGCTCCGGGCCGAGGAACTGGACCGGCCCCTGGCGTATTACCTCCAACAGCAGGTCGACCGGGCGTCCGGCCGGCTCGGCCTGGCAATCGAGGCGCGGGTCGTGGCCGACCTCCGGTGGATGACCGACGACGAACTCCAGTCGGTGCCGACCATCTCCGTCGGCGGCCCCGGCGTCAACGCCCTGGCGCAGAGCTGGTTCGAGGAGGTGCCGTTCTCGCTCGCCGTCGACGAGCAGTATTGCATCCAGATGGACCCCGACCTCGCCGAGCCCCGCGCCAGCATCTGGGGGATGGACAACGCCTCGACCCAGATCGCCGTCTCCGTCTTCGTCGACCGCTTCCTCCCCCGCTTCCTCGAGAACGCCGCCGCCTATGCCCCCGACCCGATCGACCCGGATGACTCCGACGACTGATCGACCCTCCCTCCATCCGCCCCATCTTTTCCCATCTCCCGCGCGATCTCCCCGCCCTCCCGCCTTCGACAACCTGATCTTGACCGTTTCCTCAAGTTGTGTGATCAAGTCGCCCTCGAAATAGGGAATGTATAGGACGGCCGGCGTGCTTCGAGGATCGAGGCCGCCGGCGCGGCCCGCGAGGATCGCGGGCCGCCCCTCGGGGTGCCGGCCGCCCGGCGGTCGGAGAGGGTCCGCGAGTTCGCCTCGCCCGCGTGGGGCAGGCGGCGGGCCGACGCCCCAACCCAAGGATGGAGGGCGAGGTCGCCCATGGCTCACCGACGCTTGCATCAAGGCTCACGGCCGCTGGCCGCGGCCCTCCTCCTCGTCTCCGTCCCGGCCCTGGCATTCGCCGGCCCGCCTCCGGGCCGCCTCACGGTCGTCGAGCGCGTCCTGGCGCAGGACCAGGGGGACTGGCAGGTCGACTACTGCCTGAAGCTCGAAGGCCCCGACCGCCTGGTCCTGACCCCGGCCGAGGTCGCCGCCCGGGTCGAGGGCTGGCTGTCCAACTCGCGGGTCGCCGTGCACGCGACCCCCCGCCGCTCCGAGATCGCCGTGGCCGGCCAGTCGGGCCCGACGGCGACGGCCGAGGTGATCGCCTCGCCCGACGAGGCCCTCCGCTGCCGAGAGCGCGCCGTCCTCCGAGTCTGGACCGGCCCCTCGCGCGACGCCGGCCCGGCCCGCGTCGCCGACCCCGAGCCGCTCTCGACCGTCGCCGTCGAGCCCGGCGGCCTGCTCCGCGTCCGGCTCCGCCTGGAGCACCAGCACTGCCTCTACGGCGACTACGACCCCCTCCTCGGCCGCCGAGAGGTCGAGCTTCGCCTCGGCTCCGCCACGATCCGCGACAACCTCCCGCTCGACCGCGAGCAGTACCTCGCCCAGCCCAGGGACTCCTGGCCCGAGCCGGCCGACGACCACAAGGACACCCGCCACTTCGTCTCCGGGCCCGACAGCCTGCTTCTCGACGCCAGCATGCCGGGCAACCAGTATTTCCGGTTCCCCGAGCGCAAGGTCCGCTATTCGAGCCGGATGAGGCTCCGGTTCTGGTACATGGTCGCCCCCGGGACGGAAGGCGAATTCAAGGCCCGGGTCGCCCAGTACCGGGAGAGCCCCAACGCCTGGAAGGTCCTCTCCGACGGCGGCTCCGAGCACACGTTCAAGACGGTCGGCCGCTGGGTCAAGTTCGAGAAGGTCATCAAGACCGAGCCCGAGGCCACCACGATGGCCCTCGACTTCCGGATCGCCAACGCCGAGGTCGGCGAGGTCTGGATCGACGACGTCAGCCTCGAACCGATCGACGCGGCGCCGGGGGGCCCCTGAGATCCATCCGGTCCCGGTCATCCGACGCCCGGGCCCTCCTCTCCTCCTTCACCCTCGTCGAAGTCCTCGGCGAGGATGCCTTCGAGGTCGCGGGAACCGTGCAGGACGCGGAGGACTTCGATCCCGTCCGGTCGCGGCCGGTAGAAGATGATGAATGCCCTGTAGCGGGAGACGGGACAGTAGCGGACCCCGGCGAGGCGGGGCTGCCCGGGCTCGAAGGCCGTCCCGATCTGGGGCAGGCTTGCCAGACGTTGGAATGTGGCGTTTACCTCGCGGAGGAACCGTACAGCCCGTTCGGGACCGCTTTGGCCCTGGACGAATTCGGCCGCTCCGTCGAGATCGCGGACGGCGGCCGGGCTTCTGACGACAACACCGGTCACGATCGGGCCTGGTCGCGGCCGTGACGCTCCCAGACCTTCCGTTCGAGGGAATCCCAATCCTCGCGGGTCATCGGCTCGGGCGGGCCTTCGGCGAGGGCCTCTTCGAGCTTGGCTTCGAGATTCTTCCTCGCCTTGCGCATCCGGGCGTCGCGGAGGACGGCCTGCAGGTACTCGCTGGCGGAGGCGAAACCCTCCTCGGCGACCTGGGCCTCGATGAACGCCTTCATGTCGTCGGTCAGCGAAATATTCAGGGTCGTCATGGGCCGGGCACCTCCTGGCGATATCGTAGCATGGATGTCGATCGATGCCAACGCGACACGCGGGAGGCTCACCCCGGCTGCGGCGTCTGCTCGATCGCCCAGAGGAGGAAGTCGGTGAGGGGCGGCTCGACGCCGAGTCGCCTGAGCTTGGAGGCGGCCTGGCCTCGGTGGTAGGTCTCGTGGTTGACGACGTGGCGGAGGGCGGCCCAGAGCGGGGCGGTGGCGACCTGGCCCCGGATGCTCCGGTAGGTGAAGGGGGCGGCCAGTCGCTCGGGCGAGAGGTCTCGGGCCAGGCGGTCGAGGGCGTCGTGGGCGCCGGCCAGGAGGCGGGCGGCATCGTCGGGGGTGGCGAGTTCGGACTCGGGGACGAAGCCTCCGGCGGGCTGGTCGAGGAACCGGCGGACCCAGAGGTCGGTGGCCCCGGCGATGTGGGCGACCGTCGACCGGAGCGAGGCCCAGCCGGGCTCGACCTCGGCGGCGTAACGCTCGGGCGGGACCAGCCGGCAGGCGTCCAGGAGCCGGGCGTCGGCCCAGCGGGTGTAGGCGAACAGGGTGGCGAGGTCGTCGGTCATGGTCGGGGGCTCCGGTCGGGCCCGGGGGCAGGCGCTGGCCTTGCTGGCCCGGGCGTTTCGGGCTACTGTGTCGCGCCGCGCGGTGATGGACATCGGCGGGGACGGTCGGGTTCGGGGCGACGACGCATGGAGGCGTGGTCAACGATCGACGGGGAACGGGTTGCGCGACGGCAACGGCGCGACGGCCTCGCGCCGCCAGGCTTCGGCGAGCCGGGCCAGGCCGACGCCCTCGGCGAGCGCGGCGAGGTCGAGCGGGGATCGGGGGTCGTCGAGCCCGTGGAGGTCGGCGGCGAGCCGGGGGCCGAGGGTCGCCGGGTCGAGCCGCTCGCGGAGCCTGGCCACGGTGTCGGCCTCGTCGCGGGCCTCGGCGTCGCGTCCCAGGGCCCGGAGCGCCCGGGCCAGGCCGTAGTGCGACTTCCAGTCGTGCGGCAGCTCGACCAGGGCCCGCGCGTAAGCCTCGGCCGCTCGGTCGGGCCGATGGTCGTAGTCGAGATCCCAGCGCCCCCGGAGCCGGTCGAAGCGGGCGTCGCGGGCGGGTTCGGGCCAGGCTTCGAGGAGGGCCCGGCCCCGGTCGGGCTCGCCGGCGTCGGCCAGGGCGACCAGCAGCGCCTCGCGGGCGGCGATGTGGCCTGGGTCCGCTTCGAGGATCGCAGCCAGGCCGCTGATCCGGTCGGCG
>JAJYDH010000508.1 GCA_021777685.1 Planctomycetota bacterium
GACGTTGCCCCAGACCCAGAGTTCCGTCATCGGCGAGATGGTCAGCAGGTTGTTCTGATTGTCGTAGAAGTTTCCCGGCACGACGTCGCGCTCGACCACCACGCCGTCGACCGGCGAGAGGACCGTTATCCGGGAGATGTCCTGGGTGTTGTCGTCGGCCTCCAGGGCCTTCTTCCGGTCGTCGCTCAGCCCTTCGAGGAGCTTGTCGATCTGCTCGTTGGTCATCCCGTAGGTGGCCAGCTTGTCGCGGGCGACCAGGTAGTCGAGCCGGCTCTTCTTCTCGTCGTTCTGGGTGTCGGTCCAGACGATCTGGGTGATCCGGCCCTCCTTGGCCAGCGGCTCGCGCGCGATCAGGTACTTGTGGTCGTGGTCCCACTGGACGTACTTGGTCCGGCAGTCGTTCTTGGCCGCGGCGAGGTCGGAGCTCTTCAGTTCGAGGAGCGGGTCGCCCTTCCTGACCGCCTGGCCGGCCGAGACGAAGACCTTCTCGACCAGCGCGTTATCGAACCGGGGCCGGATCTTGTTCAGGGTGTTCTGGTCATAGTCGGTCGTGCCGTTGAGCTCGAGCTTGATCGGCTCGGTCTGGGGCTTGACAGTGATGATCTGGAAGCCGATGGTCTGCCGCTCCTCGTCGGTCACCCGCACCAGGCCGTTCCACGGGGGCTTCGGCTTGATGGGCTCGACCGTGGGCTCGGGGCCGGTCGCGGCCTGGCCGGCGACCTGCTCCTTCGCGTACTTCATCGCGTAGTTCGCCAACTCAACGCTCTTCTCCTTGCCCAGCACCTTGTAGGTGCCGCCGGCGATCGCGCCGAGCGCCAGCAGGAAGAAGGTGAACTTCAGGAATCCCGAGCCCTTGCGGCGGGCCCCGCGCCGGGAGGATCGGACGGGCTCGGGGTCGGAGTTGGAAAGCGAGTGATCAACCGGGACTGTCGACTGGATCGCCATGTGACCCCCTTCGAGGATCGTTGCTTCGGTGAATCGTGCTGACCTCGACCAAGCCGCCGGTCTGCGCGCCGAGCCCGGGAGATGGATTTCGGATCGGTCGAGGATAATCGAAAGAACAGCGAGGGGGAATGCGTTCGAAGGAGGATCGGGGCGACCATCCTCGCCTCGGATGGGACGCATTCTCGCCCGGGATCGGACCCGCCCGGCCTTCAGAGGGATGCCGGCCGGTCCGTCGCCTGCCGATCGGTGCGGATCGGCCCGGCCTAGCACCGAAGCTGAGGGGATCGGCAAGATGGGCGACGTACAACGCCCGTGCCGAGCGGACCGGGATCGATCGAGGTCGGGACCAGGTCCGGCAGGTCGAGGGGCCGGGCGGAGATCCCCGGCGGGCCGGGCCAGGAGTCATCGCGACCGTCGGACTCCTCCGCGTCGCTGGCGACGTCCGACCACTCCGAGCGGAGGAGATGGGAGCCTCGATCGTCCCGCTCCAGGCTCGGACCCGGGGCCCGGACCCCGGCCGAGACATGGGCCGACCTCGCCCGCGCGAGGCCGGGCGACACGACCGGCAGGTTCACCGGCCACGCCAGGAACGCGGAGAGGAGGAGGCACAAAATTGGAAACCGCTTCGACCGGGCGAGCAAGTTCGTCGCACCCGATTCTGTCTGAGACAATTCCGCGTGATTGGATCCACACGAATGATACGACAGCCGGATTGTTCCGGGCGAGTGAAAATCCGATATTTTTACGTCATACGCGGTGGTAGGATGGTCCGTTGGGGCCGATCGCCCGGCCGTCCCTCTTCGCCGGCGGACCGATCCGAGGGGGTCAGACCGTCGGCGCATCCGACGCGATCGGTCCCGGTCCGAAGGACCGACCCATCACCCCGGCCGAGATCGCCGCGACCGTCTATGAATCGCTCGGCTTGAGCCTCGACGCCGAACTTCCCGGGCCCGATGGCTGTCCGATCCGGGTGTTCGACGACGGCGTCGGCCCCATCACGGGACTCACCTGAACCAGACGAACCCAATGACGCAACCTTCAACCAGCCAACATGATCGGGATCTCGCGGCGGCCTTCGACGGCCAGGCCGCCCGGTTCGAGAAGGCCCCCGTCCAGACCGACCCCGCGGCGCTGGCCCGCCTGGTCCGGGAGGCCGAGCTACCTCCGAATTCTCTCGTCCTCGACGCCGGCTGCGGGCCGGGCCTGGTGAGCCAGGCGTTCCTGGAGGCCGGGCATCGCGTGGTCGGCGTCGACCTCTCCGACGAGATGATCGCCCGGGCCGAGGCCCGATGCGCCCGGTTCGGCGATCGGGCCCGGTTCGAACGACAGTCGCTCTACGACCCGCCGCCCGGGGGCCCGTTCGACGCGACGATCTCGCGATATGTCCTCCACCACGTCGCCGACCCCGCCTTATTTCTCAGCCGCCAGGTTGAGCTGATCCGGCCCGGGGGCGTGGTGGTCCTGTCCGACCACGTCACCGACCCCGACCCGTCGTTCACCGAGATCCACAACGCGATCGAGAGGCTCCGCGACCGGACCCACACGCGAAACCTGTCGACCGGCGCGATCGTCGACCTCTTCGCCTCGTCCGGGCTCGGCTCGATCCGAGCGTCCGAGGAGGCGTTCACACTCGACTTCGACGAGTGGTTCGACCGGGGGACGCCGGCCGCCCCGAAGGCGGAGGTCCGCCGACACGTCCTCGGATCGCCCGCGAGGGGGTTCCGGGCGGTCGAGGGGGCGGATGGACGGGTGACGATCCACTGCTGGCGGGCGATCGTCCGGGGCGTGAAGCCGGGCGGTCGCTGATCGTCGGGAGGGCCGTCCGCTTGTCCGGGCCCGGGGTTGCCCTTACGATACACCGATCGACGCGCGGCGAGGAACGTGCGCGCGGGCCAGACCTCTCCGAAGGGACGAGTCGTGATGCGTCACTCCCCGATCCGTCGATGGTTGGCGCCCCTAACCTGGGCGGCGCTCCTGACCTCGATCGCGTCCTTCTCGACGGGCCACGCGGTGGCCGCCGACGCCAGGCCGGCGAAGAAGGACAGCCGGGCCGCCGCCCGTCCCAAGGAGGCGACCTTCACCACCTCCGTGACCCCCGCCGAGGCCAGGCCCGGCGACACCGTCACCTACAAGGTCACGGCCAGGATCGAGGCCCCCTGGCACATCTACAAGTACGCGAAGACCCAGCAGGAAAACGGCCCGAAGTACACCGAGTTCGACTTCTTCGACCCCGCCGGGCTGAAAGTCGTCGGCGATTGGACGCCCTCTCTGACGCCGATCAGGAAGAAAGAGCCGGCCTTCCCGGATTTGCCGTATCTCGAATTCCACGAAGACGAAGTGACCTGGAGCATCAAGCTCCAGGTCCCCGCCGCGACGGCACCGGGGAAGAAGACCTTGCGCTGTCAGATCGGCTACATGATCTGCTCCGACGCGAATTGCAGCTTCCCCGGCCAGTGGACCCTGCCCGACGCCGAGCTGACGGTCCTGCCCGGCTCGTCCTCCCTCGATCGTCGGGCTGATGGCTTCGTTTTGGCGATGGTCGGGCTCGTCCCGTCCCCTCCCGGGGCCGAGCCCGCCAGGCCCAAGATGAAGGACAGCCGGCCCGTCGCCCGGCCCAAGGATGCCTCATTCACGACCGAGATCACCCCGGCTCAGGCCAAGCCCGGCGAGCTTGTGACGCTCAAGGTCACGGCCAAGGTCAACCACCCCTGGCACATCTACAAGTATTCGAGCACTCAGCCCGAGGACGGCCCGAAGCTGACCTCCTTCGACCTCTTCGACGCGGACGAGTTGATCCCGAAAGGGGACTGGACCCCGTCCCGGCCGCCGATCAAGCGGAAGGATAACGCCTTCCAGAACCTGGAGTTCCTCGAATTCTACGAGGGCGAGGTCACCTGGAGCCTCCCGCTCGAAGTCCCGGCGAAGCCGACCCACGGCGCCCAGTCCGTCCAGGTCCAGGTCGGCTTCATGATCTGCACCGACGAGAATTGCAGCCCGCCCGTCCGGATCACGCTCCCGGCCGCCGTGGTGAACGTCCCGCCGCCCGGCGAGCCCGCGACGGCCGCCGCACCCGCCGCGACACCGTCGGTCCCGGCTAAGGCCGAGGTCCAGCCGACCTTGACGACCTCGCCCTCCGAGCCGGACCCGAAGCCGGCGGGGGACGTGGGGAGCAAGGCCCGCGAGGGGATCATCCCGTTCCTCCTCTTCTGCGCCGGCGGCGGGCTGTTCGCGCTGGCGATGCCCTGCGTCTGGCCGATGATCCCGGTGACGGTCAACTTCTTCGTCAAGCAGGGGCAGAAGAAGAACGGCTCGCCGACGGGCCTGGCCATCGCCTATTGCCTGTCGATCATCCTCACCTTCATGGGGATCGGCCTGCTGTTCTCGGTCTTCTTCGGCGCGGCGTCGCTCTCGAAGTTGGGGAACAACCCGTGGGTCAACTTCGGCGTGGCCGGGCTGTTCCTCGTCTTCGGGCTGAGCCTGTTGGGTCTGTTTGAAATCCGCCTGCCCAACTTCCTGCTCAACGCCTCGGCCCAGGGGGAGAGCAAGGGCGGGATGATCGGCGTGATGTTCATGGCCCTGACCCTGACGATCACGTCGTTCACCTGCACCTTCCCGGTGGTAGAT
>JAJYDH010000035.1 GCA_021777685.1 Planctomycetota bacterium
TCGATGGGGGATTGACCATCACTTCGGCAATTGCTAAACTTGTCATGGGTCATGGGCGTGATACCTTGGCGTGGTGTTCGAACATGGTCCAGGTCGAGAGCAATGGCCGTTAGCGGCGGCCCGGCGGAAAAAGCAAGTCGTGCGACGCGCCCGACCCTGCCAGGTCGGGCGTTGTCGTTTGCCGCTTGCGCGGCGGGACATCACGGGCGACATCGGCGATGGGGCCGCGTCGCGGGACAGGTTGTTTCGGCCCTCGGCCGCCGATCACGGCTGGCGTGGGCAGCCCGCCGCCAGCCAATCGTCGATGATCTGACGCGGCCAACGTAGCTCTCGCCCGATCCGGTATGGCCGTGGCGCCCACCCGTCCGCGATCCACCGGCGAAAGGCGGAGTAGGATTTGCCGGTCAGGTGACATACATCCATCAGGGTGTACGATCCCGCGCGACTCCCGGCGACCGGCGGATCGTCGAGTACCGCAGACGGCTGTCCCATGGTCGTGTCCTCCTGTTGCACTGCGTGGGCGGAAGAAAACAAGCGAATCGCTCAACTTCATCAATGATATGGTGCCTAGTGGGCGATGTCAAAACAAATTCTCATATTGACAGTAATAACCAAAAGCTTTCGCTGCTTGCAATCATGCTTGGGGTTTAAGTTGGTCCTGAGTTCCTTGAATCTACTTTTCGCCCGGCTCAGCCGTCCCGTTTTCTGCCCTTGCGGATCTCGGCCAGGGCCTTCTGGGCGGCCTCGGGGTCCTCCCGAAAGTAAAACCTCATCAACGTCTCCATACCTGAGTGTCCGAGCAACTTGGCCACGACCGCCGGGTTGGCGTCGCTCTCGTTGATGGCATCGCTCGCGAAGTTGTGGCGCAGGGAGTACGGGAAGACGCCGTCGCCCAGCCCCAGGTCTTTCCGGGCCCGCTTGAACCGGCAATAGATCGTGTCCGGCTTCCAGGGCTTGCCCCGTGAGTTCGTCCAGATCGGCCCGGTCGTCCGGCCGCCGATCAGCCGCTCGACCTCCTCTCGCAGCGAGGGGGTCAGGTGGATCGTCCGCGTCTCGACGTGCCGGTCTTCCTTGTGCTCCGTCAGCACGATCATCCCGTCGCGGTAGTCCTCGACCCGGGCCTTGCACAGCTCGCCCGGCCGGGCCCCCGTCTCCCGGAGCGCCGTCAGGATCGCCCGGAACGCCCCCCGCGATGCGTCGTAGACCGCCCGCTCGTCGTCCTTGCCGATGACCGCCTTCCGCCGCTCCCATTTGGGTCGCACGACGCCCGAGATCGGATTCTCGCGGATCTTCTTCCGCTTCACGCAGTAGTTGATGGCCGCCATGATCGAGTTGATCGCCGTCCTTCGGCTCGACGGCGACCACCCCGGGTGAGCGGCCACCCAGGCTTCCAGGTGGTCGGCGGTCAGGTCGGTGATCCGGAGCTTGCCGACTTTGGCCTCGGAGCAAAATCTATCAAACAATTGTTGTCGGTTGCGGAGCGTGTTAGCCTTGAAACGGGACGCGTTCTCCAGGTAATGGTCGAGACAACGGCGGACCGTCCAGTTGGCGTCGAGACCGCCCAGGGCGGCCTTCTGCCTCAACAATTTGCGATACCTGGCACGGGCCTCCTTCTCGTCCTTCCCCAGGGACTTTTGACGGCCCTCGATCGTGCAATACCAGGCCTGCTTCGCCGTCCGCCAGTAGGGCTTGCAGTTCGACTTGCGCATGAGTAATGACCTCCCAGGAGGGCATGCGTCCTCCATCGAAATGTGGTTTTCAACCGGAGATTCCGGGCGGGGAAGGGGTGAGATAGGCCGCCGTCCCGGACAAGGGCGACCTGATCACGAATTCGCGGCCGGGTCAGATCCCGATCGCGTCCAATTCCCGAGCGGCCCGCTCGGCAGACCGCGTCCTTGCAACGTTTTTCTGGGCGGCCGAAGGCGTCCCGCCGCCGTCGCTCAGCTTGTTGCAGAACCAGGAAAATGCGCCCAGGCTCGTGCAGAGCCCGCCGCCAACCTTGACGACGGGGAGGGCGACGAGGCTCCCGTCCCTGGCGAGTCGCCCTTTGGAGAACCGGTAGCCGGCCGAGCGGTGCAGTTTCTTGCCCTTGCGGGTGTGCTTGATGTGCTCGGGCAGTTCGGCGAGCGGAAAGACCTCTTCTTGCGCCAGGTCGAACTCGTAAGGGTTCATGATCGCCCGCCTTTCGCTCGAATGTTCACGAATACTGCTAAACGACTCCTTTCGCGACAAATAGGCACTGGATATATAGCGAAAAGTCACGAGTCTGGGCCGACGAACGTGGAAGAATTCCGAAATTCCACCAAATAACCAGAATGCCGGTTATTTGGGCAAGAGGGGATAAATGGAAAGACCCACCCCGATGCCCGTCCCGGAGTGGGTCGCTCGCCTACCTCGCGAATCGTTGATCCCAGATGCCAAGGGATCGTGGGCCCGAATTGCGGCTCAGCCGACCTTCCCCATGACGTCGGCGGCCTTCTGGAGGTCGGCGGCGGCGTACAGTTCCGTCGTGATCGCGGACCCGTGGCCGAGGATCACCCGGGCCGATTCGATGCCGTATTCGCGCCGGAGTCGGGTGGCGGCGGTGTGGCGGAGCTGGTGCGGATGCCAGTGCGCGACGCCGGCCGCGAGGCAGGCATTCCGGACGGCCCGGCCGTAAGAGGCCGGGGTGTACCTTTGACCTGGCGCCCTGGCCGGCCTGGGCTTCTTCTTGCGGGCCCGTTGGGATGGCGTCAGAGGCGTGACCCGCTCGCGATTGCGCCGCTCCCTCGACTCGGCGACCGCCTCCCTAGGCTGGAACAGGAACGCCGTCGGGTCGGGCGTGAGCCAGGGTAGGACGACCTCCTGGGCCTTCGGCCCGAGGAAGATGACACGGTCGCGGCCGTGGACCTCGCCCTTGTGGCGGCTGGGCGTGTACTTCCAGACGGGCCCCGATCGGTCGATATCGCCGCCCCTCATGATGGTCGCCTCGCCCGACCGCATCCCGGTCAGCCGTTGCAGCTCGATCATCGCCCAGACCTGGCGGGCGACGTGCGGCCTGATCGCCTCGACGTCGGCGTCGGGGGCCGGAGCGACCCGCTTACTCTCCCGGGCGGCCGACCTGCCGGCCCTCAGCGCCGCGATCGACTTGAGGGTCTGGTAGACAGAGGCGGGGATCATCTCGCTCTCGACCCCGTGGCGGAACACCCGGACGACGATCCCGAGCCTCTGGTTGACCGTCCTCCTGCACAGGCCCGAGTCGACCATCGAGCACCGAAGGGCCTTGAAAGCCCTGGGGCCGAAATCCTCGGCCGCCGTGGTGCCGTACAACTGCCGGAGCGGCCGGCAGGCCAGCTTGATCTTGGCAAACTCCGCCGTCTGCGTCCCGTCCGGCCTCCGATAGAAGGTCTCGGCGTGGTGCCAATGGGCGAGGATCAGCTCGTCGACCGTCGGCCGGGCGGGGGCGACCGTCGTCGGCCGGGCGGCCTGGGGCGTGCCCGACAGCCACTCGGCGACGACGCGTCGATACTTCTCTCGGCTGGCCTCGGTCTCATGCTTGCCGAGGTAGATGTCCCGCCCGTCGAGGCGGACGACGGCCTGCCCGGTGGGCTTGTGCAGGCGATAGCCGGGGATCTTCCGGTTCATGGGACGCGCACCTGGTGTGGGCCTCGGGTGGTAGTACTACCACCCTGCAAGGCTGACCGGGCCGCTCTTCCGAACGTCGGAAGGTAACGATAAACCGTTTCGGCGACTGGAGTTGTAAAGAGAGCCACTGCTCGGACTCGAACCGAGGACCTACGCTTTACGAAAGCGTCGCTCTACCAACTGAGCTACAGCGGCCTGAAATTCCGGCGGTTCTCGTAGTCGCCCCCGGTGGGGATGCTGGGACCGCGTGCCGATCCCGGGTGGATCGGCCGACCTTGTTGAGAGTTAGATCCTAATGATCGTCCCCCTCGGATGTCAAGATTAACGGGGGCCGGCGGCGAGGGCTTTCCGGTAGACGTCCAGGTAACGATCGATGTTCCGGGCCATGCCGAAGTACTCCTCGGCGACGGGCCGGGTCGCGGCGGCCAGCCTGGCGGCGAGGGCGGGGTCCTTCAGGACCTCGACGATCCCCTCGGCGATCGACGAAGGTTCCACGGCCGTCAGCCGGCCGGCGCCGGTCGGCCCGAGGATCTGGGCGTAGTCGGCGAAGTCGGTCGCCACGATCGGCCGGCCGGCGGCGAGGTAGACGGCGATCTTGCTCTGGACCGAGTAGTTCTCGCGGCAGGCGAGGCGGGAGTGGACCAGGACGTCGGCCCGTCGGGTCAGGGCGACGACCTGGTCGGGGGTCTGCCCGGTGAGGACGATCAGCCGGTCGCCGAAGCGTCCCAGTTCCGCCCGATAGCGTTCGCCGGCCTCGGCCGGGCCGCCGACCAGCACGCAACGGGCCTCGGAAACGGCCTCGAAGACGCGCGGGAGTGACTCGATCAGCAGCGGGACGCCCTGGTTCGGGTGGACGATGCTGCCGACGTACATCACCACCTTGTGCTCGGGCCCGACGCCGGGGATCGTCGCGGGCTCGCCGGGCCTGTCGTATTCGCCGAGGTCGATTCCCGGGTAGATGACCGTCACCCGATCCGCGGGGACGCCCTTCTCCTCGACCATGACCCGCTTGACCTGGTCGCCCAGGACGATGACCTCGGCGGCGTGCCGGCAGACCGCGCGTTCCAGTCGGAGATTGACGCGGAAGCCGATCCCCCGGCCGAGCCGGTCGCGCTCGTACTCCTCGCCGAGGAGCGAGTGCAGCTCGTAGACCAGCGGCCAGCCGAATCGTCGGCAGGCGAAGTAGGCCCGGTTGGCCCCGCCGTGGTGCTGGGCGTGGACGAGGTCGAAGGGGAACTCGCGGCGGACCTTCGCCAGGCCGCCGACCCAGTCGCGCGGGTGGAAGGTGAACGACGGCGTCCCCTCGAACTCCTCGCGGATCGACGACCCCCAGGGCGGCCGGGCCTTCAGGTGCGCCAGGACGACCTCGACCCCTCGGGCCTTGAGGGCCCGGAGGATCTTGATCGGCAGCATGGCGGTGCCGTCGTATTCGCCGGGCACGGGGAAGGAGGTCGCCAGGAGCACGCGCATTCGGGGTTCTCCGCCGGTTCCAACAAGGGGGACCACAGCATAGTGGCCACGCCCTCGGCCCGGAAACCCCAAACCCTGTCCGGGTCGACGCCTTTTCCCCATTCACCAAAGTCGAGGCGAGATTGGACCGAAATTAAACGGAGTCGGGAGATTGCCGACGATCTCGGGAGACTCGGACCGCGCGGGCGCGGACGGAAGCTCGCGAAGGTGCGAGAAAGGGGCGTGTCATGCGGGCGGGAGACTTATTGAGGCTGGCGTGGGAGGCCGAGCACGACGGCCGGACCCGACTGAGGGACGCCCTGCTGACGCTGGCGGTGATCGAGAGCGGGCCGGACGACTCCTGGGCGGAGCGGTGCCGGACCAGCCTTGTCGCCGATCGACCGGACCACTTCCTCCGCCAGTTCCCGACCGTCCGCTCGGCGATCGGAGACCCCCGGGTGGTCGAGGCGAGGGAACGGCTTCGGGTCAAGTACCCCTCGGCCCGCGTCCGATCGCTCCTGCTCCGGGCCGGCGCCCGCCGGGGGCCGTTCCTGGGACGGGTCGAGTCGCTCGACGCCATGATCGAGGACCTGGCCGGCCCTTCGGCCGAGGCCGAGAACGTCCGGCGGGACGCCCCGCAGCCGTCGCGAGGCCCGCTGACCCTCCGCCGGGTCGCGCAGCCGATGGTCTGGTCGCTGGCCTTCCCGACGATGAAATCGGGGCCGGATCGATGGGGCGAGGGCCGGCTCCCGGACGAGGCCCCGATCGAGGAGGTTGATCCCGAGCCGGACCGCGAGGAGTTCGTCTGCTACTACGTCTCGGCGCTCCTCGCCATCGCCTTCCTGCTGGCGAGCGTCGGGGAGCGCCCCTGACGTCTTGCCCTCGGGCCTAAGAAGTGATGACCCGGATCGGCTCGCGTCGATGGCGGTTGTCGCGGGTCAAGGCCCCTTCGAGCCGGCGGTCGAGGGCCGCGATGGCGGCGTCCAGGACACCCCGGGCGGTGTCGAGATGGTGGGGCCTCAGGGCGTAGGGGTCGCGCGAGAGCCCGGTCTTCGGGAAGTGAAGCGCGTCGGCCGAGATCCCGATCCCCGGTGGGATCTGGTGAGGTTGAAGGGGCTCGAAGTCGGCACCCGGCCGGGGCGCCCGATAGTAGGCCCGACGGTCGGCGGCCGGGCCCGGGTAGGCCCAGGAGTTCCGGAGGGCGATCAGCTCGGCGAGCTGCGGCCAGGGGGGGCACGAAGGGTCGGCCGCCGAGGTCGTCCCGTGGCCGACGATCGCGGGCAGGAGCCGCCAGGCGTCCTCGAGCGGCAGGGACCTGGCGGGGTCGGCGACCAGGCTCGCCAGGTCGGGTTGGCCGAGTTCCACGGCGGCCTGGTGGATCAGGGCCTCGGCCGAGGCGACGTAGAGCAGGAGCGACGCGCGGGCCAGCCTGCTCGAGGCGCTTTCGGAGCGCGGGAGCATCAGCCGGCTCTGGGAGTGGAATTCGAGGGCGTCCTGGTAGAGGCAGTGGAAGGGGCTGACCTCGGTCACGATCGTCGAGCCGGCCGGGCCCGGCCCCGCGCGCCCGGATCGGCCCGGATCGGCGACGGCGGGGTCAAGGGCCGGGCCTCCCGCGCCCGATGGGCCGGGTTCACCATTCCTCATGTCGCTTCCTTATTGAGACCGGGACGGCCCGACCGACGGCCGGAGACTGCGCGGCGAGCCCGGCTCGATCCGCGAGTCCCGACCACGTCACCAATCTACCCGATAAATCCGGGTCGGATAACCCGATTGGTGGAGTTCGAGCGGGATTGGATGGCGGATCGGGCCGGGCGGGCGGGTTTCGGCGATGCCCTCCCTCTCAGCGGGCCGCCGCCTTGATCGAGAGGGGGATGTCCTTCGGGGCCGGGGGCAGGGGAGGGGCCGGCTCGTCGAAGGGATGGCCCCAGACGAGGTTCCGGGCCCGGATCAGGTTCCCGTGCCGCTGAGGAGTCTTGACGTCCTGGGAGTAGTAGGCGATCGCCGGGGCCCGGTCTCCCCTGGCCTCGCTGATCCGCCCCAGGTTGGTCAGAGCCCCCCATCGGAGCATGTAATAGTAGTAACGCCCCGGGCCGGGCTCGGGCGAGAGGGCGAGCAGTTGCCGGTACAGGTCCTCGGCCTGCTTCGTGTTCCCCTGATCGAGGTGGCACTGGGCCAGGAAGTAGGTCGCGTAGAAGTCGAGGGCCTTCTGCTCGTCCTTGGAGATCGGGGTCTTGTTGCGGTCCCTCATGACGGCGTCCTCGGCGAACCGGAGCGTGACGTACTTGTCGATCGCCTCGGCCGTCTCGCCCCGGAGCTGGGCGGTCCTGGCGTAGAGCAGGGGATACTTTCCGTCGAAGAACCGGAGCGTCAGGAGCGTGGCCTGGACGAAGGCGGAATCGTTGAAGAGCGACTCCTCGACGTGGATCGGCATGTCCCAGAGTCGGAGCGGCCCGAGCCGCTTCCCGAGAGCCCTGGCGATGTTGCCCGCCATCTCGGCGGGGTCGCGGAACAGGATGGTCCGGTACTGACCGCGGAGCTGGCCCTGGAGCAGGCGCATCCGGGGCGAGAAGTACCCGGTGCTCGAATCGAGGATCATGCCGATCTTCGTGGTGCTGCCGGCCAGGTCGGCGGAAGACGTGCTGTAGGGCGACAGGCCGGGGAGGTCGAGCCGGCCGAGGATGGACGGGTCGTCGATCGCCTCTTCGAGCGTGGCCACTCCCGTCCCGTCCGGCGACGGCACTTCCAGGCCGACCCGATGGTCGAACAGGTAGGGCTTGCCCTCGACGATCGCCGCGCAGACCCAGGGGACCTGCGGCCGGTTCGCCTGCGCGGCCGGCTTCGCCATCGCCGATTGCCGGGGCGAGAAAGTCAGGATGCCGACATCGACGCCGATCTGCCGGCAGAGGGACATGAACAGCCAGCCCCGCTCGGACCAGAGCCCGCCGTATTCGGTCGCCATCCCGCGCAGGAGGACGTCGGCCGGCCGCGCCGGGGCCTGCCTCAGCCCCTCGCCCGCGAGCGACTCGGGCGGGACCAGCAGGATGTTCCGGGCCGTCCAGTCGAAGATCCGGCGGACCCGGGTCAGGTCGTCCCCCTCGCCCGCGACCCGGTTCGCGACGACATGGTAGAGCATGCAGTCTTCGATGTGCCGGGCGTCGCGGATCGTGAACTTCGGCGAGCAGAACGACTTGACCACCGGCTCGGGATCTTGCTTGGTCAGCTCGTAGATCCGGGGCAGGAGGAAGTCCTGGGCGGCCGGGCTGAGGAAGTAATCCGAGGGCCTGGTCCCCTGCTCGAACAGCTCGTTCAGGTTGTCGGTCGCGATCGCGAAGTTCTGGCCGCCGGGGTTGGTCGAGGCGGTCTGCATCAGCTTGATGACGTTCCCCAGGATCACCTCGCGACGCCTCACGATCTCCGGGTCGATCGCGTCGGACGGGGCCTCCGAGTCGGCGGAGACCACCGCCTGCTCGGGCCTCTGGGCCTGGCCGGGGGCGCTCGGGAGCGGGCCGGACACGATCTCGCGGGGCAAGGCCGGCGGCTTCCTCGAACTGTAATCGCACCCGGCCAGGATCGAGGCCAGGATGAGCAGGCCGGGCCGGAATGAATGAGGCCGCTTCAAGGGTAGCTCCTGATGCTGGGCTGACGATCCGAGGGCCGGAAGCCCCGGAGATGATCCGGCGCATCAATTCTGAGAATTCGGGCCGGCCGCGTCGAGGGCAGGGGAGGGCATCTTGCGATTTTTCCCCTCCATACGTCGGACGACCGGTCGAGGTTCGATCCGGGCCGGCGAACTTTCCGGGCGGATTGGGCCTCGGCCCTTGACCGGAGGCCCTTGTTCGCCCTAAGATCATGCTATTGTCATGAGGCGAGAGCCTCGCGGAGCGAACGCATGCGTCTCCTCATCACCACCCTTCGACTTCGGTCGGCCCTCGGCCTACTCGGCCGGGCGTGGTCTTAGGGTTCGACGTTCGAGCGCGTTCCGCGTACCGATCAACGAAGCCCCGAGACCCGCCGGTCGGCGAGTCTCGGGGCTTTCTTCGTTTCCCGACCCTGTTCCTCGAACTTTAACGGACGAGCCCCTATCATGGCCGACGTCGACCCGAACGCGAACCGGATCTTGATCTTCGACACGACCTTGCGCGACGGGGAGCAGTCGCCCGGGGCGAGCATGACCCACCTTGAGAAGGTGGAAGTCGCCCGGGCCCTCGCCGCGCTCGGGGTCGACGTGATCGAGGCCGGGTTCCCGATCGCCTCGCCCGGCGACTTCGAGGCCGTCCGGGCCATCGCCGCCGAGGTCGCGGGGGCGTCGGTCTGCGGCCTCGCCCGCTGCAACGACCGCGACATCGACCGCGCCTGGGAGGCGCTCCGGTACGCCCAGAAGCCGAGGATTCACGTCTTCCTCGCCACGTCGGCCATCCACCGAGAGCACAAGCTCAAGATGACGACCTCCCAGGTGGTCGAGAAGGCCGTCGCCAGCGTCCGGCGGGCCAAGGGGTACTGCGCGGACGTCGAATTCAGCCCCGAGGACGCCGCCAGGACCGAGGTCGACTTCCTCTGCGAGGTCGTCGAGGCCGCCATCGAGGCCGGGGCGACCACCGTCAACATCCCCGACACCGTCGGCTACGCCACGCCCACCCAGTACGCGAAGGTGATCCGGACCCTCCGCGAGCGCGTCCCCAACATCGGCCGGGCGGTCATCAGCACCCACTGTCACGACGACCTGGGCATGGCCGTCGCCAACAGCCTGGCCGCCTGCGAGGCCGGCGCCCGCCAGGTCGAATGCACCATCAACGGGATCGGCGAGCGCGCCGGCAACGCGGCGCTCGAAGAGGTCGTCATGGCCTTCAAGACCCGGTTCGACTACTACGGCCTGACCACCAACATCAAGACCGAGCGGCTCTACCCGGTCAGCAAGATGGTCTCGACGATCACCGGCATGGCCGTCCAGCGGAACAAGGCGATCGTCGGCCGGAACGCCTTCGCCCACGAGTCGGGCATCCACCAGGACGGCATGCTCAAGGAGCGCTCCACCTACGAGATCATCCGCCCCGAGGACGTGGGGGTCCCCAAGACCGACCTCGTCCTGGGCAAGCACTCGGGCCGGCACGCCCTCCGCGACCGGGTCGCCGAGCTGGGCTATCACCTCAACGAGGCGCAGGTGGAGACCGTCTTCCACGACTTCAAGGCCCTGGCCGACAAGAAGAAAGAGGTCTTCGACGACGACCTGGTCGTCCTGATCGAGAAGCACATGGGCGACGTCACGCCGGCCTGGAGCCTCGTCAGCCTGCACACGACGGCCGGGACCGGCCTGATCCCGACGGCGACGGTCTGCATCCGCCGGCCCGACGGCCAGGTCGTCCAGGACGCCGCGATCGGCGACGGCCCGGTCGACGCGATCTTCAAGGCGGTCGAGCGGGTCACGGGGATCGCCGCGAACCTCAAGGAGTTCGCCGTCCGGGGCGTCACCGCCGGCAAGGACGCCCAGGGCGAGGTCTCGCTGGAGCTGGAAGTCACCAGCGACGACCGGGCCTTCCGGGGCCGCGCGGCCTCGACCGACATCATCGAGGCCTCGGCCGAGGCGTACATCAACGCCGTCAACGCCATCGCGTCCGCCCGCGAGCGTAACCAGCCCCGCGAGGTCATCGGCCGCCCGGGGGCGGGGGCCTGATCGAGCAGGTTCCGGCGGGCGGGGCCACACTTCCCCGCCCGTCAGACCAGCCCGCCGGCCTCGATCGCCTCCAGGAAGCAGCGGCGGACTTCCGACGCCCCCGTCAGGCTCGGCTCGATGGTCCGGGTGAACCAGTCGGGCCGGCCCTTGAGGAAGTGGCGGTGGAGGTCGACCAGGGCACCGTATGCCTTCGCCAGCTCGGCCAGGCTCGCGTTGATCCGCCGGTGGTTCTCCCGGCCCCACGCCGGGGCGACGCCGAAGACGTTCAGGTCGTCGTCGCCGAAGGTCGGGTCGTAGACGGTGCCGATCAGGACGGGGCGGATCGGCAAGGCTTCGAGGAACCGGCCGAGCTTCCGGGCGAACTCCTCGATCCCCGGGCCCCGATCGTCGAGCAGGCCCATGAGAAGGTCATTCCCGCCGATGGTCAGCAGGGCGATCGACGGCCCGTCGACGACCAACCCATCGACCTGATCCGGGAGGTCGTCGACGACCGAGCCGTCGACAGCCCGGTGGTCGAGCCGGGTCTCCCCCCGGTGGGAGAGGTCGCGGCCCCGGAACTCCGGGAAAAGGGCATCGTCGTTCTCGACGAGGAGGCGGCCGGGGTCGACGCGGTGCTCGTTGTAGCGGGCACAGTCGAGGATCGAGTCGCCAAAGGTGCGGACGGTGAGCATGCCCGGGCCCTCCCGATCAGAGGAGCCCCGACGCGGCATCCCGGTCGATCAACCACGTGACCTTGCCGGGGACGGTCTGGAGCAACGAGCCGGGGACCTCGGCCGTGACGGGCCCTCGGAGCGACCGGGCGACCGCCTCGGCCTTGTGCTCGCCGAAGGCGAGGACCACGATCGACCGTGCCCCCAGGATCGGGGCGATTCCCATCGTCAGGGCATGTCGGGGGACGAGACCCTCGGCCCCGAAGTCCTTGACGGCGTCGGCGATGGTCGTGGGATGGAGTTCGACCAGTCGAGTCGGCAACTTCAGGGCCTTGTCTACGGCGAGATCCGACGGCTCGTTGAACCCGATGTGCCCGTTTCGGCCGATCCCGAGGAGCTGGACGTCGAGGCCGCCGTCGGCCGCGATCCAGCGGTCGAACAGGGCGGCGTGCTCGGCGGCGAAGTGCTCGGGGACGGTCCCGTCGAGGACGTGACCCCGGTTCGGGGCGATGTCGACGTGGTCGAACAGGTGCCGGTGCATGTACGACCGGTAGCTGTGCGGGTCGAGCGGGCCCATCGGGTAGTATTCGTCCAGGTTGTAGGTCGAGACCTTCTCGAACGAGCAGAGTCCCGACTTACAAGCCTTGACCAGCTCGGCGTAGACCGGCTCGGGCGTCGAGCCGGTGGCCAGGCCGAGCACGGCCTGACCTCGGACCATGGCGCAGATCGGGATGGAACTGATGATCTTCCCGGCCGCGGCCTCGCAGGCGCCCTCCGGCTTGGAGAAGACCTTGACGTCGGCGCCGGCCAGTTCGAGGCGGCGGATGGGCTTGGTCATGCCGGGCTCGAAAATCGGAAGTTGATGGCGGGTCACGTCGGGATGGCCCGCCGGCCTCAGACGGTGGCGGCGACGCGGTCGCCGGCGGCGGTGCAGTTGTGGAGCATGCCCAGGGCGAGCTGGATCGGGTCGGACGGGTTGGCCTCGGCGCGGGCGGGGTCGTAGGTCTCGACCTGGAAGAGCTCGACGCCGACGAAGCGGTCCTCGGTCCGGTGGGCCCGGCCGGAGAGGCTGTGCCCCTCGGCCCATTCGCGGGCCAGGGCGGCGTAGGCACGGCCGAGGTGGGAGCAGAACTCGGTGTAGTCGGTCAGGAGGACCTGCGAGGCGTGGCAGTGGATCGCCCATTCCTTGGTGCGTTCGGCCTCGCCGTCGTAGGTGAAGTAGGCGTTGGGCCGGGGCAGGGGGCCCCAGGGGGTCCAGCCGGTGAGGACCAGGGTGTCGGTCAGGCCCGCGCCCACGAGCCCGATGGCGGCCAGGGCCCGGGTCATCCGGTGGGCCAGATGGGCATCGGTGGCGGGCGGGATGATCAGGGCGCCCGGCTTCCTCGCGACGAACCACTCGACGATCTTGTCGATGTCGGCGGGACTCGGCTGATAGCCGAGGTTCCGGTAGGCGTCGAGGTCCCAGCAGACGGCCTCGGCCCCCAGGACGTTGCATTCGAGGCGGAACTCGGCCTCGCGGACCGAGACCTTCTTCTTGTCGTTCAGCCAGGGCGCCGCGACGTTCCGCTCGCCCGCGAAGACCAGGACCTCGACGACCGGCAGCCCTCGGCGGACGGCGTATTCGTGGAGCAGGCACGCCGCCGTGATCGCCCCGTCGTCGGCGTGGGGGCAGAGCATCACCAGGGGGCGGTCGGGCCGGAGGATCGGGCGGAGGGCGTCGCGGATGTCGAGAAGCTGCCCGTGCGAGCCGCTGCCCTGGACGGTCCGGAGGAGGTCTTCGAAGGGGGCTTGCCAGTGGGCGCAGCGCGAGTTCATGAACGGGCTATCCATGAGGGAAACACCTCCGGGAGGGCGACCCGGCGCGGCGACCGGAGGCGAATCCGAGGGCTGGTCGCTCGCCATCGGAGTTCGGGCAGGACGGGCCGAGACGACCGATCGGGGGTGCTCTCGCCCGACCCTTGCAACTCGGCCCGATCTTATTCTCTGGTAAGAGGCGGCCCCCGTCAACGTGACGCCCGGGGCGAGCCGGCGGATTCGCCGGGGATGCGCGGAATATTCCCGATCCCTTCTCAATCCCATGCCCGCTTTCGGCTTGCCGAAATCCCACCGATCCGGCACCGTGAGGCGCCTTCCGGTGTCCTCGACCGGCCGGCGCGGGGGACATCTCATGGCCATCGAGAAAATGACGGATTCTCGGCCCCGGCTCGGCCGGGCGGCGGCGTTGGCGGCCTTCGCCCTGATTTGCTCGGTCCCTTATGCACGCTGGATGGCCCAGCCTTGCCTCTTCGACGACGACTTCCTCCGGGTCGGAAGTCTCCGGCGATCCGGGCTCGCTGAGTCCCTGTTCCGGCCGTTCAACGAACACATGGCCCCGCTCTTCGAGGTCGTCTCCTGGCTCGCCTGGCAGGCATCCGGCAGGGACATCCGGGCGATCCCGGCCGCCTTCGGGGCGTCCTCGATGATCGCCTTCGGGCTCACGGTCGGCCTGCTCGCGGCCCTGATCCGGCGCGAGTTGCAGTCGGGGACGGCTGCGCTGGCGGCCGTCGCCCTCTTCTGCCTGTCCTCCGTCTCGGCGGAGACGGTCCTCTGGTTCTCGGCGAGCAGCTTCCAGTGGGCGGCCTCGGCCACGCTCGCGGCCTGGCTCGCGGCGGCGATCGGGTCCGGAACTTCGACGGGCCGGCGTGGCCTCCCCTGGCTCGCCGCATCCGGCCTGGCGGCGCTCGCGGCGCCGGCGTTCTCGGCGATCGGGCTCCTGGCCGGCCCTCTGGCGACCCTCCGGGTCTTCTCAGCGGTCGACGGCCCTCGCTCGATGGCCCGGCGGCTGGGCCTGTCGGTCCTCCCGTCCCTGGGAACCGCCGCCTACGTCCTGATCTGCCAGCACTTCCGGTACGGCGACCTGGTCTCGGCGAGCGTCCACCGGAACTTCTCGCCGGGGGCCGCCTTGTGGGCGACGCTCCGCGCCCCCTCGGCGGTCCAGGCGCCGGCCCTGGTGGGCCTGCCCGACCTGGCCGGCCGGCTCCCGGCAGTGTTCCTGGCCGGCTCGACGGTCGTCGGCCTCGTGGTCTCGCTGATCTGGGCGGTCCGGAGCCGGCATCGGCCGCAGATCGTGGGAGGGGTCGCCCTGATCGTCGGGGGCTATGCCTCGGCTTACGCGACGCGAGCCCGGCCCGGCGACCTCTGGATCTTCGGGGTCCAGCGATACCACCTGTTCCCCCAGATAGGGTTGGTCTTCCTGATCGTCGCGGCCATCGCCCCCCGGCTGCGCCGGATCGACGCGAATCCCGGGCTCGGCATCTGCCTGGTGGCCGTGCTGGCGGCCCTGCATTATCCCGGGATGGAGGCCGTCGCCGAGAAGGGGTTCCGGTTCCCCGAGCAGCCTCAAGTCCTGGCCGCGACCGCCCGCCTGGAATCGGCCTGCGAGCGGGAAGGGATCACCGAGGCGCAGCTCATGGTGGCCCTGGAGCCGATCAGGACGCGCTGGTTCCCGCATCCCGCCCCGTTCAACCCGCTGATCAACCTGCTCCCGGTCGGGCCGGCGACGGCCAGGCTCGCCGAAGACCGGGTCCGGCCGACCTTGCTCGCGGCGATGTCTCCGGCCGATCGTGAGGCGTTGTTCGGGGGGATGGAGGCGACTCGCCAGCGGATTCCCGCGTCTCACCTGGCCGGTTCCAGGCCACCTGTGGTCGCGCGAGCGGTCACCAATCCTCGCGTCAGGCCCGTCGAGGTCGGCCGGTATCGGGTCGAGGGCTGGCCGGGCGTGATCGAGTTCGAGGTCGGTCGCGACGCGGACGAGGCGCGGGCCCTCTGCCTGCCGGGCCCGGGAGTCGCCCGGCGGCTGGAGGTCTGGTGGGCCGGAGAGGGCGAGGGCTGGTCGCCGGGCCGGAGCGTCCGCTGGTCTCCCGACCCCGGCCACCCGGGAACGGATTGGGGCGTCCCGCTCGATCGGCTCCCACACTGGCGGCGGGGCGAGGTCCGGCGGCTCCGGCTCATCTGCCGTGACCCCGGGCCGATCGAGCTGGCCGCCCCTCGATTCCTCCCCTGAGACGCGGATCGACCCCGGTCAGAGCGCGGGCTCGGCGAACAGCCGCGAGCGGAAGTCGGCCCACTCGTTGGACCTGGGATGATCGTCGTCGTGCCCGGCCATCAGCTCGCCGAGCCTGACGTCGAGCAGGTCGAACCGCTCGGAGAGGACGCGGACCACCTCCAGCGCCAGGCCCTCGGCGGCCCGGGGGTCTTCGAGGCTAAGCTGCTCATGGGCCGCGCGGTCGAGCGTCCAGAGGGTCAGGTCCGTCGAGGCCCGGATGGTGGCGCTCGGTGCCGACGAGCGGAAGAACGTGGTCGTCCCCAGGATCGCCGGCCCGGTGAGGGTGGCCAGGGTGTCGACCCGCCCGTCGGGCTGCTTCCGCTCGATCACGACCGAGCCGCCGAGGATGAACCAGAGCCGGTCGTTCGGCCGCCCCTGGGTCAGGAGCGGGGTCCGGGCCGGCGCCCGGCCCTCGATCAGCCTCCGGAAGACCGCCCGTCGCGACCGATCGTCGGCCCCGCTCAGCAGCGGCGAGGCCAGGAATTGTTCGGCTTCGTCCGTCAAGGTCGTTGCCATCGGAACAGACTCCCCCGGATATGAACGCAAGGCGGACGATCCGCTCCTCCCGCCCCTCGCGACTGTCGCCTCCTCCCCTTCTACGGTCGACCTGGCGGATGAGTCGGGTTTTCTCGAAGAAATCAATTCTGATTTTCCCGAACCTCCCAGACCTCCGGATTCGAGGTAATTCGCCGCCTTTCCCTCCGATCCCTAACCAATGGATTGCGCCGACAAGACCGGGAGGACCGGGTCGTTGGACGGAGGCGCACGAGGCGGAGGGATTCGCCGTGAAAAGACGATGCTATTTCCTGGGATTGGTGGCGATCTGGGCCGGGGCTTCCGGATGCGCCGGGACGGCCCGACGGCCCGATGGGACTTCGATCTTCGCTCCCAGGGCCACTGTCGAGATGTCGGCCCCGCCGCAACGCCAGGTGGTTGTCCCGCCCGAGCGCGTGGACGTCGTCGCCCAATCGACCGCGCCGGCCCCGATCGGGCTCTCCAAGTATTTCCCGACCCTCCGGCGCAACCAGACCGAGGCGCCGAAAGTCGCGTCGACGGGCCGGTTCACCTGGTTCGGGCTCCGGCCGAAGGCCGGGGGCACCCAGGTTTACACGACGGACGCCCGGGTGGCCCTGAATCGCCCCTCGCCCGAGCCGACGGCGCTGCCCGTGGCGCTCCAGGTCCCCTCCGACCCCGCCGTCACCCCGACCGGCGGCGAGGCCGAATTGCCGCCCGAGTCGCCTTCGAAGCCGACGGCTTCCCCGACCGCCTCGACGACGCCCGTCGGCGCCGACCCGCTCGCCGAGGCGCCGGCACAGGTCCCGGACTTCGGCGGGACGCCCTCGAAGCCGGGTGAGGATGAGGTCAACCCGCTCCCGCCGGCCGCCGAACCGGCGTCGCCCGTCGTCGCCGCCCCCCCCGTCGTCAACCGGATGCCGGCCCTTCCGGCGATCGACCCCCGGGAACGTCCCCAGCTCGCCAGCCCCCAGCCGGTTCAACCCAGCCCGGCCTTCGACGCCGCCCCCGAGCCGAACTTCGGCAAGACCGGCGACCAACAGGCCGTGAAGGCGGTCCCCCAGCCCGCCGACCCGAACAAGCCGGCCGAGGCTCCCGTCCCGGCCATGTACTCGACGCACCACCACTCGGCGAAGGCCCAGAAGACGGTCTTCGCCTCGCCGCAGGTCGCCCCGACGCCCCAGGCGCAACCCTCGCCGCAGGCCAAGCCGACCCCGCAAGGGCTGGCCTCGCCCCAGTCGTGCGAGGAGACGACCTGCCAGTACCACAAGTGGAAGAAGCCGTGCTTCTGCAAGCTCTTCCGCAAGATGTTCAAGCAGGGCGAATACGCCACCCCGCCCGTCACGATGGCCCATTGATCCGTGACATGAGACGCAAGTCATGACAAGGCAGGGGGATGGCACGTCCATCCCCCTCCTCGCGTCGATGGGCCGACGAGGGCCAGAGGGCTGGTGGGGCAAGCCTCGCGAAAATTCCAATCCAATCGCTCGCCCGCCGGGCATCGGCCATTCCAACCCAACCGCGAACCATCCGCCCCGCCAACACAAACCCAACCGATCATCGGGCCGGGCCAAGTCCGCCCCGACGCATCCCTTCCAAGAGAAACCCAACCTCGCGGAGTCCCAACCCATCCGACGGCCCGGCCCGGCGGCCCCTCCGCCGACCGCCGGTGACGGTCCGCCTCGCCGGCCGATCGCGCGCCGGCAACTCGAACCCAACCGGATCATCGTCAAGCAACACGAAGCCAACGCCATGACTCGCCCGGTGAAACTCGAACCCAACAACCGGGCATCGCCCGACGAGCGGGCCGACGAGGCCCGCACCAGGGCTTTACTATCGTGAAAACTCCGCTCGAAATAACCGGGTTTCCGGTCGGATTCCGGCCATTTCCTCCCGCCCGTGGCCGACCTCCTCGCATGTTTGGCCGGGCAAAGTCGGTCGTTTTCGCAATCGAAGTCCCGAAATGGGGTGCGAAATGGGGCCTGGTTCAAACCAGGTTCACCAAAATTTCTTCACTTGTGTCCGAATTGAACCCGGTACAGGCCCCCGAAAGCGTTACCCAGGATCGCCGCTATTTGAACCAGGCCGGCAAATCGGTCGAATTCCGCCGGTCGAGTTAAGTTCGACCGACATCTCCGGCAGATCGACGAGGGGGCGGCTCGCCCCCTCGTCGATCCCATCAGCACGGTTCATAATCGGCTCGGCCCCGATCCATCGGGCCCAGGGCTCATGTCGACGTCTTGGCCTCGGGGGAGGCGACGAAGGCGAGCGCGACCTGCTGGATCGTCATCGTGTTGCTGCTGATCGCGTTGACCCAGGGGGTCACCTCGGTCGGCCCCGGGGGGCGGCCCAGCACGTCGTTGTAGAGGGCGGTGACGAACTGGGTCTGGTTGGCGATGGGCGTCGCGCCGTCGGTGATGTTGTTGCCGATGAACTCCTTGGAGGTCACGATCACGTCGGTGGCCTCGGCGATCGAGTTGCCTCCCTGCAACGCCAGCGCGAACCCGTCCAGCCCGGTCGGATCTGGCGCCCGCTGGAGCAGGTTCTGATAGAGGACTTTCACCGCGGGCACCGCGGCCTGGTGCAGGACACTCCCCCCGGTCGTCATCGACGCGGCGAGGAGTTCACGACCCTCAAGCATGTCCAGGCTGAGCGGGCGACGGCGATTCCGATCTCGCGGTTGACGGTTCATGATGGGGCTCCCGTGATCTGTGTTGTGACTGGCTCATGGCCTCCGGGCCAGGAACTGGGGGCACGACGATCCTCGCCTGATGGGTGCCCAAGCCGGGCCAAGGGGACCGGCACGGGGGCGCACCTCGGGCCCTCGACCTGACGAGTCGCCCGGCGCCTCACATCAACGCTTCCCATGCGCGGGAGTTGATCGGGGCCGGGCCGCATGTCCCAGAATCCGCAAGACCTCTCGAGATCCTGCCTCCTCGCCCGGGTCGATCGCTCGGGGAGGTTATCGCCGCAGCTTCGTCGCAGGCGTCGTGACGTCGGCAGTATCCGCCGAAACCGGCAGGGTTCGATTCGGAACTGACCGATAAGATTGAGAAATGTAAACGACGATCGGATCTCAATGCCTCTCAAGGAGCAGGTCGTCACGCTTTCTCCTCGCGGCAAAAAAAGAAGGCCATGGAACTCCCGGCGGAGTTCCATGGCCTTCAAGACCTTCGGAGGTTTTGCCCTTCACGAGCAATCCTCGACATGCGGAAATGTACTCGGGGTAAGGTCGCGATGTCAACAGCAGAAAAGCAAATCCGCGAGATTCCAACTAATCCCGGCTAATCATCGGATTAAGTTCTTGATGGATTCCCGGGCGGTTACAGCGGATCACACTCGTATCGCTCCCGGAGCAAGGTGACAGGGACCCGGCCCGAGACGGTCGCCTCCGTCCCGTGTGCCGTTCCAGGGCCTGAAGCCAGTCCCCTTTCCCCTCGTCAGCGGGCGACGCGAAGGTTAACCGCTGGAGATGTCGAGGCTTCTTGCCCCAGCATTCAGGTCACGACCCTTCTCGGCTTCGCGTCGCGGAAGTGGCGGAGGAGGGAGGGGTTCAGGCCGTAGCTGAGGCCGAGGAGCTTGATCGGGTGGAGGGTCCGCTTGGTGATCCCATGCTCCATCTGCATCCGACAGGCGCCGCATTCGGTCGAGCCGATCTCGATGTCGTCGTCCTGGAGGCGTTTGAGCAGCCCGCGGCCGGCGCGGAGGGAGGTCCGGAAGTTCTTGCGGGCGAGGCCGAAGGTACCCGCCATCCCGGAGCAGCCGCGGTCGATGAATTCGATCTCCAGCTCGGGGATGGCCCGGATCAGGTCGAGGCCGGGTGTGCCGACGCCGAGGGCGCGGAGGTGGCAGGGCTGGTGGTAGCCGACCTTGGCGTGGAGCGGATGCTTGGGCTCGGGGAGTTGCCCCCGCGCGGCCAGGCCGGCGAGATACTGACCGACGTCCATCGTGTTCTCGGCGACGAGGGCGGCATCCAGGTCGTCGGTCAGCTTGAGGTACTCGCGGCGGAGCATCAGCGCGGCGGTCGGCTCGGAGCAGACGACGGTGTAGCCGTCGCGGACGATGTCGCCAAGGACGCGGAGGTTGGCCACCGCGAGTTCGCGGGCGTGGTCGAGGTCGCCGACGACCCAGGCTGGCATGCCCGAGCCCCTCTGTCGCTTCGGGACATGGACGTTCACCCCGGCCTGACGGAGCACCCCGACCACCGATTCGGCCAGCTCCTGGTCGAAATGATTGGCGAAGACGTCGACGAAATAGGCGACCCTCGGCCCGGGGGCCTGGGGCCGGGCCCTGGTCAGGCCCAATCGCTCGGCCCTCCGGAGGAAGGTCGTCCGGTGGGCCCAAGGGAGCGAGCGGTGCCTGGACAGGCCGAAGGTCCGCTCGATGAACCAGCGGGTGTAACGGTTCCGGAGCACGGCGTTCCAGGTGATCGGCGTCCAGCTCGCCAGCTTCGACCAGAGGTCGACCCGCGAGAGGAACCAGTCCGTCGGCGCCAGGCCGTGGACGTCGACGTAGGCGGCCTTGGCCTCGACCATCAGGCTGGAGACGTCCACGCCGGCGGGACACTCCGACCGGCAGGACATGCAGTGGATGCAGAGGTCGGCGTTGGCCTTCAGCTCCTCCGAGCCCCAGAGCCGGGGGTCCACGGCGCCGGTGGCGATCTGGCGGAGGAGGTTGGCCTGGTTCCGGGGTGAGGCGGCCTCGGCCCGGGAGGCTCGGAAGGTCGGGCACATCCGGAGGCCCGGCTCCTGGGTCCGGCAGGCCCCGCAGCCGTTGCAGGCCGAGGCCGATTCCAGGATCGTCAGGTCGCGCCACCGGAGCGCGGGGACGAGGACCTCGGGCGGCGTCTCGGGGGCGGATTCGAGGGACTCGATCGACTCGGGGGCGGCGGACTCGATCGGTGTCGGCGGCTCGGCCCGTGGCTCGGGGCGGACGACGGGCTTGAGGTGCCGGGTCATCAGGTGGGGGTCGTCGCCGACCACCTTGCCCGGGTTGAGGATGTTGTACGGGTCGAAGGCTTCCTTGATCTCGCGGAAGGCGTGGAAGAGGTCGCCCGACTGGCGGCGGAGGAACTGGGTCCGGGCCAGGCCGCAGCCGTGCTCGCCGGAGATCGAGCCGCCGAGGTCGAGCGCCGCGTCGAGGACGGCGGTCGCCATCGGTTCGAGCTTGGCGACGTCGGACGGATCGCCCATGTCGAGGAACGGCCGGATGTGGAGCTGGCCGTCGCCGGCGTGGGCGTAGAGGGTCCAGCTCACGTCGAACGACTTGAGGATGTCCTGGAGCCGGCGGAGGTACTCGGCCAGCGACTCGGGAGGGACGGCGATATCCTCCATGAACGGTACGGGGCGGCTCGGCCCCTTCATCCGCATCAGGCTGGGCGTGATGGCCCGGCGGAGGCCGAGGAGGAAGTCGCAGTCGGCCCGGCGGATCGCCTCGACCGGGTCGTCCACGAGCAGGCCCGAGCGTTCGAGGCGGTGGGTCAGCCCTCGGAGCCGGTCGAGCACCTCGGCGGGGTCGTCGCCGTCGAACTCGACGATCAGGGCCGACTCGGCCCGCTCGGCGATCCACGGGCGCATCTCGGGCACGACGTCGCGGGCCAGGCTGAGCGACCGCCAGTCGAACAGCTCGCAGGCCGAGGGGCGGTCCTTGAGGCACTCGACCACCGCGCCGGCGGCGTCGCCGATC
>JAJYDH010000509.1 GCA_021777685.1 Planctomycetota bacterium
GACGCCGGCGAACTTCTTGGTGTCGGCCGAGCGGCCCGTCCCGGCCTGGGCTTCCGAGATCCGGCCGTAGTGCTCGGCCTCGCGGCGGTCGAGCATCGGCGTGACCTCGTGGGCCAGGCCGTATTTTTTGGCCACGCCGGCCAGGTCCTCGGGCTTGGGGAGGGTCCGGCCCTCGGTCGATGCCCCTTCCTTCTTGGCCTCGGCGATCTCGTCCTCGACCTCGCGGTAGGCGTCGGCGAACTTGTCGATGACCTCGTCGCGGATCGCGCCGAACATGTCCTGGATTTCCTCGTTGGCCTTCTCGCGGGCGAGGGCGTCGGCCATCGTGTCGCGCTGGAGGGCGAAGGGGATGTATCGGACCGGGGTCAGCTCGGGGGCGCCCTTGAAGAGGTCGGCGGGCAGCTCGCGGTCCATCAGGAACTCGTCGTCCTTCGACTCCTTCTTCCTCGCCTCGTAGTAGGCTTTGACCTCCTCCTCGGGGAGCTTGGCCTTGATCTTCCTGGCGACCTCGTTGACGTCGATCGAGAGGTATTCGACCTTGACCTGGCGGGGGACCTTGAAGCCGGGCGTGGGGCTCTTGGGGTCGGGCAGGACGTCCTTGTACTTCTCGTAGAGGTCGGCGACGTCCGAATCGCTCGGATCGCCGACCTTGTCGGTGAACGACTCGGCGAGGATCGGCACGACCTTGAACGAGGTCTTCTCGGTCTGGTCGCGATAGTTCCGGAAGACGTCGAGCGGGGTGACGATCGGCAGCGCGATCTCGTCGCGGGCCATCCGGATGCGGATCTGGTTGGCCAGGTCGATCAAAAGCTGCTCGCCGCCGACCTTGGGCTCGAACCGGTCGAGGATCGCGTCGAAGATCGCGGCGTTCATGACGCCGTTGGTCTCGCGGTCGACCCAGCGGCGGGCGAACTCGGCCGAGTCGGGGATGCCCAGGCGGTTGGCCTCCCGCTCCAGGATCAGGGCGTCGATCAGCTCGTCCCGGGAGGTCCCGCCGAAGTAGTTCGGGTTGCCCATGCCGCTCCGGTCGGCGAAGGCCATGAACCGGTTGGCCCGGATTCGCTGGGCCTCGACCTGCGCGAGATCCGAGCGATAGACCTTCTTCCCGAAGAGGTCGGCGACGACCGTATCCTTCTCCGCTCGCCCGCTGTTCATCCAGCGGGGGAGGGTGTCCGAGAGGACGAACCCGATCATGGCGAGGATCGCGAAGACGGCGAGCAGCTTGCGCTGGTGTTGTCGAAAGACCGCGAACGGCATGGTGTTCCTCGAAGCTTCGGGGCCGCCTCGGCCGGGGGGTTCTCGGGGCGGTCCCCCTTGACACGCCCCGGTACCCTAGCTAATTGATGGGCGCGGGCTTCCCAACACCGCCCCAAACCGTAGTGTAGCAAGTATCGTCCTGAGAACAACCGCAAACGGCATCGCCCGACATCGTTGCAGAACCCGGCGGCCAGACCTGACCGTCGACCGAAGCGGCGTGACCGTTGCAGGATAGGAAGACACCGTGGCCCGCAAGTCCTCGAAACCGTCGACATCCGAGACCCCCGAGACCTCCAAGCCCACCAAGACCCCCTCGCCCAAGAAGCGAGCCGCGTCCGCCAAGGCTTCCGGCTCGGCGAGTGCCTCGAAAGCGAAAACCGCCAAGACCGCCGACGACACGCCGCCGGTCGGCTCGCGGGGCCGGAGCCTCGTCATCGTCGAGAGCCCGAAGAAGGCCAAGTCGATCAACAAGTTCCTCGGCTCCAAGTTCGTCGTCAAGGCGAGCATGGGCCACGTCCGCGACCTCCCCAAGCGCACGCTCGGCCTGGACGTGATCCGGGGCTACACGCCGTCTTACGAGATCATGACGGCGAAGAAGGACACGATCTCCGAGCTGAAGCGAGAGGCCGCCAAGGCCGACACCATCTACCTCGCCACCGACCCCGACCGCGAGGGCGAGGCGATCGCCTGGCACCTCCAGGAGGCGCTCGACCTGCCCGACGACCGGGTCCGCCGCGTCATGTTCTACGAGATCACCGAGAAGGCCGTCCGCGAGGCGTTCAACCACGTCGGCCCGATCGACATGGACAAGGTCAACGCCCAGCAGGCCCGCCGGTTCCTCGACCGCTTCGTCGGCTACGAGCTATCCCCCTTGCTGTGGAAGAAGGTCGCCCGCCACCTGAGCGCCGGGCGGGTCCAGTCGGTCGCCGTCCGGCTGATCGCCGACCGAGAGAAGGAGATCAAGGCGTTCGTCTCCGAGGAATACTGGCGGATCACCGCGCAGCTCTCGCCCGCCGGCAAGGCCGAGGAGGCCGACCGCTTCTCCGCCGAGCTGTCGACCTGGAAGGGGGAGAAGTTCTCCGCCAAGGTCGAGGACGACGCCCGAGCCGTCCGAGACGCCCTCGCCGCGTCCGACTTCAAGGTCCTGGAAGTCGAGGAGGTCGAGAAGCTCGACAAGCCCGACGCCCCGTTCAAGACCAGCACGCTCCAGCAGCAGGCCGCCATCCGCCTCCGGTTCTCCGGCAAGCGGACCATGAAGGTCGCCCAGGAGCTGTACGAGGGCATCGACGTCGGCGGCGACGGCCCCTCGGGCCTCATCACCTACATGAGGACCGACAGCCTCCGCGTCTCCGACGACTTCGTCAAGGAGGTCCGCGACCAGATCCAGTCGCAGTACGGCGACCGCTACCTGCCCGCTAAGCCGAACAAGTACGCCGCCGGCAAGCAGGCGCAGGAGGCCCACGAGGCGATCCGGCCGACCGACCTCTCGCTCTCGCCCGAGGCGATCAAGGCGAAGCTGTCGATCGACCAGTACAAGCTCTACTCGCTGATCTACCGCCGGTTCGTCGCCAGCCAGATGACCCCGGCCGTCTTCGCCGTCACCAACGTCTCGATCGAGGCCGGCGACGGCCTGTTCAAGACCCAGGGCAAGATCCTCAAGTTCGACGGCCACCGGAAGGTCCTCGCCCCGGCCGGCAAGCAGGAGGATGCGCTCCTCCCGGCGCTGGCCGTCGGGATGGCGCTCGATCTGCACGATTTGAACCCGACCCAGCACTTCACCCAGCCGCCCCCCCGGTTCACCGAGGCCGCGCTCATCAAGGCGCTGGAGAAGGAGAACATCGGCCGGCCGAGCACCTACGCCCCGATCATCCAGACGATCCAGGACCGCCTCTACGTCGAGCAGAAGGAGCGCCGGTTCTTCGCCACGGACCTCGGGATGATCGTGACCGATGTCCTGGTCGAGTATTTCCCGAAGATCATGGACTTCAAGTTCACCGCCAACATGGAGGACGAGCTCGACGAGATCGCCTCGGCCAAGGTCGACATGGTCAAGGTGCTCGACGACTTCTACCACCCGTTCCAGGAAGAGCTGAAGCAGGCCACGGCGAACATGCCGAGGGTCTCGGTCCCCTCGTCGGAGAAGTGCAACGAGTGCGGCGCCCCGATGGTGGTCAAGTTCAGCAAGACCGGCCAGTTTCTCGGCTGCTCGCGCTACCCCGAGTGCAAGGCGACCCGCCCGATGGACGGCTCGGCCCGCCCCGCCGCCGTCGAGACCGAGCACAAGTGCCCCAAGTGCGGCAAGCCGCTGATGCTCCGCGAGAGCAAGCGCGGGCCGTTCCTCTCCTGCTCGGGCTACCCCGGCTGCAAGGAGGCGTTCAACCTCGATCCCGTCACCAACCTGCCCGTGCCGTCGGTCGTCGAGACCGAGCACGTCTGCGACAAGTGCGGCAAGCCGATGGCCTTGCGTCAAGGGTCGCGTGGAGCCTTCCTCGGCTGCACCGGCTACCCCAAGTGCCGGAACACCATGCCCGTCGACGACGCCGGCAAGCCCGTCGTCCCGGTCAAGGTCGACGTCAAGTGCGAGAAGTGCGGAGGCCCGATGGGGCTCAAGCAAGGGCGCCGGGGTGCCTTCCTCGGCTGCCTGAACTACCCCAAATGCCGGAGCACCGCCCCGATCCCCGACGACATGAAGGAACAGCTCGGAGAGGCCGCCACCGCCGCGCCCGCGTCCAGCGGCCCCGACCTCAAGACCATCGTGCCCGTCGAGGTCTGCGACGACTGCGGAGGCCCGATGACCGTCCGCCGAGGCCGCCGGGGGTTCTTCCTCGGCTGCGCCAAGTACCCCAAGTGCAAGGGCACCAAGGAGCCCGGTGAGGCCACGATGGAGAAGATCACGGCCGTCACGGCCGGCTGATCCAGGCCGAGAAGTTGGGTGCGTCGACTCATCCGAAGACGCACCCGACCTCGACGATCCTCCCACCGTTCGAGCAGCTTTGACACCCTTTCCTGGTCCCGGGGAGGCGAGCAGTTCGGCGAGGCCCGCGGAGGTCAACGCGATCGCCAACTTCACCTTCCTGACTCGGGAGACGAACCTGCGGGTTTCCGACCGCGCCCCGGCCGTGTACCTGGAGGAGTTCGTGACGCGCTATCCCGGCGCCGTCGAGTCGCACTGGATCCCGATGGACCGGACGCTTTGGAGCGTGGAGAACTATCCCGCCTTCCTGACGGCGAGGCGGGAACTGCTGGCGAATGCGGCCAACCAGTTCCTCGACCAGCTCCGGCACCGCCCCT
>JAJYDH010000510.1 GCA_021777685.1 Planctomycetota bacterium
CCGGGAGCCTCTGCTTCTCGCCCAGGCTGAAGAGCCGCTCCTCGGAGAGCAGCATGGCCAGCGCCGCGAAGATCGGCCGGCCCGCGACCTCGGTCATCGCCTTGACCGGGAACGTGATGTGTCCCGATGTCTCCCCCCGAGGGGCGTAGACCAGCCGCAGGTGAGTCCCGTTAAAGAGCAGGCCGATCGGGACCTGGGTCTCGCGGAGCAGCCGCTCGAACTTCACCTGGGGGCTGGCCTCCCACTTGTGGCCCTCGGTCGAGGGGGCCTCGTCGAGGTTCCTGCCGATCGGGATGCACTCGATGAGCATCTGCCAGCGCCGCTCGGCGGAAGGGTCGCGGTCGAACTCCGGGACCGCGTAGGTCGGCCGAAGGACCTCGCTGTAATCGGGCAGCGCGACCTCGAACGAGTCGGGCACCGGACCGGCCTGGCCATGCCCGACGAGGTCCTCGGGACTCCAGTCGAGAACCTCGAAGAAGAACCGGGGCAGGTCGACGAGGACGGGCTCGGGATCATCCCGACCGGGGATGGTCCGGTCCTCGACGCAATCAAGGAAGCGGCGGTGAAGCGGGAGGATGTTCTGGTTCGGGAACGCCTGAGCCGCCGCCAGGGCCGGCGGCGACACGACGAGGCCGACTGGCTGGAGGTTCCCCAGCCATTCGCGATGGACGGTAAGTTCGGGGTCGTTTGCCATGGCGATTTACCCCGAAACCGGCCAGAGATAGACCAGGCCCACCGGCTCGATCCGCCGGGCCTTCACCTCGTAGACCGAGCGAATCCGCTCGGGCTCGGTGGCGAGTTCGCGGTCGATCGCCTTGAGCCGCTTCTCCCAGTGCCGCCGGTTGGAGTCGAGCTGGCGCTGCTCGTCGGCGTCGAACTCGAAGGTGAGCTGCGAGTCGGAATACTTCTTCGACGTCTCGGTCAGCCGTTTCCGCTGCGCTTCGAGGATCTCCTTCATGTCCTCGGCCTCCTTATCGGCCCGCTTCTGGAGCAGCATCGCGGCGCCCTCCGCGACTTCCTGCCCGCGTTTTTCGAGGAACGGAAGAAGCTCCGCGACGTCGCCCGCCGCGCTCTGCTGGAGCCGATCGAGGACCACCGGATCGACCCCCGGCTTCCCTGAGGGGAGCAAGGCCGCCTCAAGAAGGTCGAGCGTCTTGACCTCGGCCTCACGGGCATAGGGTGTCAGCGGCCCTTTCCTCAGATTGGGGGCCACCCACCGGGCCGTGATGGGGACGATTTCCTCGTGGAGCCGGGCGGCGTTCGGCCCGTAGAGGCAGAGCCGACCCAGCAGCAGCACGCGGGTGATCGAGTCGGTCGTCTGGGCCAGGCAAGCCCGCGAGAGGTCATGATGGACGAACCCCTGGGCCACGAACCGGGCGAGCAGTCGCTGGGCGACCCGGTGTTCCAGGTGGAGGTGGACGACGCCCTCGTCCATGGTCCCGACATCCTCGAACACCACCGGACGGATTGGCGAATCGCGCCGCCATTCCCAGGGCTTCTGGTCACGCTGGCGGGGGACGCGGAGGGTGTCGAGCGTATCGGCCCAGGACGGGTCCGCCCCGAGTCGCTGGTCGATCGCGGGGAACTCGTAACGACCAATGGCTTCCGTCGGGTCTTCCCCTGGCAGCGGCTTGAGAGCCTGGGCCCCGAGGAACCCGAGCGCCGTGGAAAGGGCCGCGCGGAAATGATCCTCGCGGAGCCCGATGTACTTCTCGGACTTGTCCCTGAGGTCCTGGAGAGTCAAGAGCTGACGGTCGAGATCGTCGCGACGTTCGCGCGATTCTTCGAGTTCGTCGGCCACGACCTGCTTCGTCGAGGCCGCCAGGTCGGTCTGGTCGATCTCCACTTCCAGCGCCTCGACGTCGTCATGGCGGATGCCACCGCCGAGCGTCCTGGCGAGGTCCTTCTCGACGACCTGGCCCAGACTTCCCAGCTCACGCTTGATCGTCTCCGTCTTGCGGACCAGCGCCCTCAGGATGCGGTCCTCGACCCGCTGGAGGTAGACAAAGTAGTGACAGTAGACCTCCAGGCTGGGCTGAAGCTTGCGGTCGATCCGGCCGTTCCGCTGCTCCATCCGGCTCGGGTTCCAGGGAACATCGAGGTGGAACAGATGGTGGCAATGCGCCTGGAGGTTCAGGCCCTCGCGGGCGGCGTCGGTGGCGATCAGGATGCGGACGGGATGGAGCTTCGGATCCGCGTTGAAGGCCCGCTTGATCTCCTCGCGCTTGTCCTTCGGGGTCGGTCCGCTGAAGACCTCAATCCGCGACTCGGCCCGGTCGGTCCCGGCGATCGCGGCCGCGAGCTGGTCGCGGATGTAACGTTTCGTGTCCTCGTACTCGGTGAAGAGGATGACCCGAACCTCGTTCCACCGGGCGGGTCGGTTCATTGTGGAATTCACCCCGTCCTTCGGCAGATCCGGGCACATTGTCTCGCGGATCCAGTCGACCAGCCGGCGGACCCGAGCGTCGGGCAACCACCGGGCGGGCTCGGCGATCGCGGTCATCTCGTCGAGCAGCCGTTTTTCCTCGGCAAAGGCAGTGGATTCGTTCACGGCGGGCGACGAGGCGATTGTAGCGGCTTCGATCTGGGCCTCCTCCTCGGCGTGCAGCTCGTCCTCGGAGAGCGATGCCCGGTCGTCGTCGGCCTCGACGCCGTCCCCGAGCAGATCGAGCAAGGGTGTTCTGGCGACCGGCTCGGGGCGACCGGCCTGGGCCTGCTCCCGATGTTTCTCGACAGTCCGACGATGGACGCGGAGGGTCCGCGCGAACGCCTCGATCGAGGAGAGGAGACGCTGCTGGAGCCCCGAGACCAGCAGGGCCGCCGCGGCCTGCTTCCGCTTGCTCTCGGTCCGGAGCCGCGCTTCCCGGCGCTCTCGATACTCGTTCAGCAGGACCGAGAGGCTAAGCTCGGGGGCATCCGGCCCCAGGCCGTCGATGTCGACCTGGCGGACCACTCGCCGGGGGAATCCCCCCGCCGCCTGGCGGAGATCTTCCTTGAGCCGCCGGACCATCACGGCTTCAAGCGGCTTCTTGGGGACCGGGACACCCCGGCAGAAGCGTTGGGGGTCGAGGATCTCCAGCAGCGCCGAGAAGCTGTTCGAGTGCCCGTTATGCGGCGTCGCCGACAGGAACAGCCGGTGCTCGAACCGGCCCGCGATCTCGCGGACCGCCCGCGTGGTCTTCGAGTCGATCGCGTACTGCGAGCCGCTGGACGGCGCGGCGTGGTGGGCTTCGTCGAGGATCAGCAACGACCCGGCGCGGAAGTCGCCCAACCAGTCGAGCATCGGGGCCGAGTAGCCCTCGTCGATCAGGAGTCGGTGCGAGATCAGGAACCGCGAGTGGGTCGACCACGGATTGACACCGTAGCCTCGCTGGCGGCGGACGTCCCGGACGTAATCCTTGTCGAGGATCTGGAAGGTCATCCCGAACCGGACTTCCAGCTCGTCCTGCCACTGCTCAAGCATGGAAGGGGGGCAAGCCACCACGATGTCCTGGACCTTCTTGCGGAGCAGCAATTCCCGGGCGATCAGCCCGGCCTCGATCGTCTTGCCCAGACCCACGTCGTCGGCGATGAACAGGTTGACCCGGGGCAGCAGCAGGGCCTTGCGGAGCGGCTCAAGTTGATAAGCGTCGATCCGGATCCCCGCCCGGAACGGCGACTGGAACAGCTTCGGGTCGGTCGCGGTCACGCAGTTCCAGCGGATCGCATGGAAGTAGGCCGAGAACCGATCCGCCGGATCGAACCCCTTGCCAGCAACTTCCCGCCACGCCTCTCCCCCGAGGATCTCCGGATCGACCTCGTGATCCCAGAGGACCTCGAGCGCCTGCCCCTGGGCGTCGTCGTCAAGGCATGACAGCCGCACGAGCGTGGAGTCGCCCGGTCGATTACCAGCGACAACGTCCTCGACGATGTATCGCCGCTGGCGGACCCGGACGACCTCGCCGGTTTGCGGTGTCTTGCAGCTTTGCATGAATCTGACGGCCTCGGCAAGCCCACGGCGAAGAGTTTGGACGACAACTCTTCGATCGAATCTTGCTTGTCGGCAAAAGACGCCAAACCTGGCGATCGTGGGCAAGTCAACGGTAATGGCATGACAACGTCATTGCAAGCATTAGGTAGACCAGACAACCCCATTTCGAGGTTGCCCGGCGACGCCATTCTAGACGAAGCATATTTATGTGTAGAGTTTTCTGATGGATGTCCTGATGCCAAGGGGCAGTTCCGAATAGGCTAACTCCATCCAGGTGAGAAACCCGGCGAACCTAAGTCGATCAATGCCCCCGGATCTTCTTGGCCAGGAGGTAAGGGGACGCGGAGAGCGGGAGTTCGGTTGTGCTGCCGGCGAAGTCCTCGATCACCCCCGCCCCAGTCTGGTTGGTCGGGTAGACGTACTCCATCCCGCCGGTGAAGTCGGGTGTGAAGACGGCGAAGTCAGCCTTGCCGGTCCCGTCATAGTCGGCCATGACGGGGGTCGAATATTGGTTGCCGTAGCCGTAGCCGTTGTTGTTGAAGAAGACAGCCTGAGCGGGGTTGAAGCTGGT
>JAJYDH010000511.1 GCA_021777685.1 Planctomycetota bacterium
CGCCTTGGAGTTCGTGCTCCGCGTCCCCGTCGTCGCCCCCGAGCCGGATGGAAAAAATCCCGAACTTGCGTATAGTTGCCAATCTCCGAAGGATTTGAGATGCAAAGCGAGGGGAGGGTTGTCACCCTCCGCGAGAGGACAAGCCATGTCGACTCAGGCCCTGGCGGCGGGAGAACCGAGTTTGAACGAGGCCGGGCCGGCGGCGGTCGCCCTGCCTCATCCGGTCGTCCTTGGCTTCGTGTCGGGATTGCTGCTCTGGTTCTCGTTCCCCCCGGTCGAGTGGAGCTGGTCGGCCTGGTTCGCGCTCGTGCCGCTGTTCCTCCTGGCGACGAGCCGGCGGTCGACGGGGGCGGTCTACATCGGGTCGTGGGTCGGTGGGTTCGTCTTCTGGCTCCTGGCGGTCCACTGGATCTTGTGGACCGACGAGACGGCCTGGCTCGGCTGGCTCGTGATGGCCCTCTTCCTCTCGACGTGGTGGCCCGGTTTCATCTTCCTGGCCCGGTTCGCGAGGCGGCGGCTCAACCTGCCGCTGATCGTCTCGGCGCCCGTGTTCTGGGTCGCCCTGGAGTACGTCCGGGCCTATGCCCTGACCGGCTTCCCCTGGTATTACCTCGCTCATAGCCAGTATCGCCAGGTCTATTTGACCCAGATCGCCGACTTCTCGGGCGCGTTGGGTTTGAGTTTCCTGATCGCGATGGTCAACGCCTTCTGGGTCGACCTCCTGACCATGCCGCTGTCGCGGGCCAACGCTCGCGGCTGGTGTTGGGTTCGTCTGCCGAATTCCCAGCGAATCCGGCTGATCGGCGTGTCGCTCGCGGTCCTCGCGACGGTGGTCTACGGCGCGTACCGGGTCTCGACGGCGCATTTCCGGGCCGGCCCCCGGATCGCGCTCCTCCAGTCGAGCGAGGTCGAGGAATACAACTCCTCCTCGAAGCGAAAGCCCGAGACGACCCAGGCGATGCTCGAATCGCTGATCGTCCGCGCGGCCCGGTCCGACCCCCGCCCCGACCTGATCGTCTGGCCCGAGACCGCCAACCCCTGGGGCTTCGTCACCATCGACCCGAAGCTCGACGTCAAGGTGCTCGACAGGCTGGTCAAGGAGATCGACCCGGAGTACATCCCGGCCGACTGGACCCTCCGCCGCGACCGGATCAACGCCTATTTCTCCGACCTGATCGAGAAGGTCAAGATCCCGATGGTCGTCGGCTCGTCGATGAGCGACTTCCGCGACTCGGGCTACACGAAGTTCAACGCCGCCATCCTGTTCCGGCCGAAGCTCCCGTTCCAGTTCTACCACAAGATGCACCTGGTCCCGTTCGGCGAGTACGTCCCGCTGGTCGAGACCTTCCCCTGGCTGATCCGACTGACGCCCTACCGAGGGCAGAGGCTCCACTTCCTCGACCGTGGCTCTGCCCCCTCGTGGTTCGAGTTCGGCAAGCTCCGGCTCGCCTCGGCGATCTGCTTCGAGGACACCGTGCCCCAGGTGGTCCGCCGGTCCTTCTCCGAGGTTGCCGACGGCCACGAGCCCGACATCCTGGTCAACCTGTCCAACGACGGCTGGTTCCACCAGACCTCCGAGCACGAGATGCACCTGGCCGTGAGCACCTTCCGGTGCGTCGAAAACCGCGTCCCGATGGTCCGTGCGGTGAACACCGGGATCTCGGCCGTGATCGACGGCAACGGCCGGGTCATCGGCTCGCTGCCCAAATTGACCAAAGGCGTCCTCGTCCAGGAGACCCCGCTCGACGACCGGGTCTCGCTCTATTCGCGATGGGGCGACTGGCTGGGCCAGTCGTGCCTGGCCTCGACCCTCGGCCTGCTGGTCCTCGGCACGTTCTCTCCCCGACGGGGGCACGATCCCGGGACGCTCGCGGGCTGATCCGCACCATCATCTATGTCATTCACCATGAGACTGTCATTATTCCCAAATTCCCCAGACCTCCATCCTTGTCGGGTGCCCGGTCGTGGTGTAAGTTTACGGCAAGTCAGGCGAGGGGGAGCCATCCGAGACCCGGGCGTGGTCCATCCACGAATGGAGATCGACCCGCTTGCCCGATCGTCGTGTCCGACGTTATCGTAAATATTAACGTCACGACGCGGCGTTCGCCGCCAACCCGCAACCTCGACACTTCTCCCGGACCCGCACGGCCCGAACACCTTCCCTCCTTCCGACTCGTGACGTCGTCGGGGAAGTGCCCACGGACCGTCTTACTCTGATTGGTGGGATGGGACCATGACGTTCGTCGGCAAGATCCTCGTGATTCTGATCATGGCCTTCTCGCTCGTGTTCCTCGGCGTCTCGACCGTGGTCTTCACGACCGCGGCGAACTGGAAGGAAAAGAGCGGGAAACAGGCCACCGACATCACCAAACTCCAGGGGCAGCTCAACGACGCCAAGGCCAAGGTCGCCGCGGCCGAAGGCCAGCTCAAGACCGCCAAGGAAGACCACGACAAGCAGATCAAGGAGCGCGAGAACCGGATCGCCGAGTTGGACAAGGCGATCAAGGACGCCGAGGGGGAGATGACCCAGGCCCGCTCGCAACTCGAGACCGCCCAGCAGACCGCCAAGACCGCCCTGGCCGAGGCGACCACCCGCAAGGGCGAGATCGACGTCCTCAACGAGACACTCGGCAAGGCCCAGACCCAGGCCAACCAGTTCAGCACCCAGAACATCGAGCTGACCGACCAGATCCGCATCCTCCAGCGCGAGAAGGCGACGGCCGAGCAGAACGCCAAGGATCTCCGGAACTTCAACGGCCGGGCCATCGCCTATCTCCGCCAGAGGGGCATCCCGATCGAGAACATCGACAAGCTCGACCCCAACTCGGTCCCGCCGCCGGTCGAGGGCAAGGTCGTCGAGCTGAACGCGACCCGGCGTTCGATGGAGATCTCGATCGGCTCGGACGACGGCCTCGCCGTCGGACAGGAACTGTACGTCTTCCGCATCCAGCCCCGCGCCGAGTACATCGGCAAGGTCAAGATCGTCTCCGTTTATCCCGACCAGGCCGTCGCCGAGGTCATCGGCAACACGGTCAACGGCAAGAAGATACAGGAGGGCGACATTGTCTCGTCCACGTTCTCAAACGCGCGGTAGTGCGGCCCCGGCCCGGGGCGCCCGCCCCGCCGGCCGGCAAGTCCTGGTCGCGACACCCAAGAGCGACATCTACGTCACCCTCCTCGGGGTCGCCCTCGGGGCCATGATCCTGGCCACCCTGCTCCTGACCCTCCTGCTGAACCGCTACGAGTTCAGCATCACCGCGAAATAGCGATACTGAAAAAATTTTCAGTATACGCTTGATCACAACGCGAATGATCGTTAAGATCGAACCATCCGCTCAACCCGGGCGTAATCCCCGGGTTGGGCGGATGGTTTCGCGTTTCGAGGGACTCGATGCGCGGTGTGGGGCGCGGCTCGGTCGCGTCCCGAGGTTCCGATCACTGGCTCAAGCAACGACCGGCGCCGGGGCTTTCGACGGCCCGAGGGTGCCGGGGGGGATGAACCGATGACCCAGTTTCCCGACCTGTTCGCGGCCCTGGCCGCCCCGTTCGAAACGTCGGAAGTCCGGACCCGGTCGCAGGCCGGCCGACAGCTCCATTACATCACCGCCCGGACGGCGATGAACCGCCTGGACAACGTGTTCGGCCCGGAGAACTGGTGGGACGAGTACGTCCCCGGCGAGCACTCGGTCCTCTGCCGGCTGACCGTCCGCCTGCCGGACGGGTCGACCCTGACCAAGGCCGACGCGGGCGGCTACGCCGGGATGCCCGACCAGGGCGACGACGACAAGAGCGGCTTCTCCGACGCCTTCAAGCGGGCCGCCGTGAAGTTCGGCGTGGGCCGGTATCTCTACCGGGACGGCGTCCCCACCTTCGTCCGCGAGCGCGAGCCCGCCGCCGTCCCGCCGGCCGAACCGGCCCAGGCTCATGCTCAGGCCCCTGCCCCGACCCCGGCGGTCGAGCCGGCCCCCAGGGCATCGTCCAACGGCTCGGCCCCGCGATCGGGCCGGGCGCTCTTCGCCTGGACTAAGGAGCAGGAGCAGCGGCACGAGGTCGGCCTGCTCAGGTACCTCAACAGTTGGGCCAAGCTCCAGGACTTCCCCGGTCGGATGGTCGACTGGGACGCCGATCAGGTGAGCCACGCCTACGCCGAGGCCTGCCGGAAGCTCCAGTCGATCTCGACCGGCCACGCCGAGGTCTACGAGGAAGCGCTGGCGAATTGAGCTTCGTCCGTCCTCGGGCGACTCGTTCGGGAGGGCCCGCCCCGGCCTGGGGCGGGCCCTCCCGTTTTCGAAGATGGGCGGGCCCGCGAGGCGAATTCCGGCGAGCGCCGTGCGTCCCGGGCGTCGAAATGATACCTTCGAACTCCCAGACGCCGTCCCCCTCGCGGAGGAGTGCGGCCCGATCGCCTCGAAGCACCCCGCGATGCCGGAAGAGATCGTACAGCTTAGTTTCAAGGAGATGGAAATATTAAAATGGTGTGCGGCAGACAAGACTGCGACCGAGACAGGGATCATCCTTAATTGCTCTGAAATTAA
>JAJYDH010000512.1 GCA_021777685.1 Planctomycetota bacterium
GCGACGGCCGGCGACCCGTCGAGGCTGACGTGGATGCGCGAGTAATGAAAGTCGCTCGACGACCGGACCGATCGGACCCCTCGGAGCCCCTGGAGTTCCAGGCTCAACGGGTACGTCACCTGGTCCTCGACCTCGCGGGGGCCGTGGCCCGGCCATTCGGCGAAGACGATCACGCCGTCTTCCGAGAGGTCCGGGATCGCGTCGACCGGGGTCTCCCGGATCGCGAGCAGCCCCAGCGCCGCCAGGGCCACGCTCGCCAGGACCACGAGCCAACGTCGGCGGATCGAGAACGCGATGATCCGGTCGATCATGGGTGGTGGGCCGCCGGAGCCGCCGGCTTCAGCCGGGCGAGATACTTCTCGGGGGCCTCTTTCATCGCCCCTTCGCACCCCTCGCAGCAGAGGAAGACCGCCCGGCCCTTCGCGACGACCCGCACCGGCGTCCCCATCGAGCCGAGCTTCTTACCCGTCACCGGGCAAACCCCCTGCGACCTGGCCAGCTCGCGCTCGGGCGGAGTGAGGCCGTCGAGGTCGAGCTTCTCGGGTCGGGCCTCGGTCCGGGTCGAGACGGAATCCGGCCGGCTGGCCCCGAAATAGCCGGCGGCGAGGCTTGGGTTGAGCCGGGTCTCGGCGTCGATCAGGAAGGCCCCCGAGGTCGCGACGGCCTGGCCGGCCTCCAGCCCCTCGACGACCGGAAAGTAGGCCCCGCACCTCGGCCCGAGCCGGACCTCGACACCGTCGAACATCCCCGGCATCCGTTCGACGTAGACGACCGTGCGCGAGCCGGTGTCGATCACCGCCGACTCGGGGACGGCAAGAACCTCGCCGGCCGGGCAATAGCTGATGATCCGGGGGACCAGCGCCATCCCGCCGCAACTCTCGCACTTCGACCCGGCCCGGTCGGCGACGACCTCCGGATGCATCGGGCACCACCAGCCGATCCGCTGATTGCTCGCCAGATCCAGACGTTCGAGCGACTTCTCGTCCTTCGGGCAGCGCCCGGCCTCGACGGTGATGGCCTCGGGATGGTCGGGGCAGGAGAAAAACGACCTGGGATCGCCGGGGTTTATCGAGGGCTCGCCCCTGGGCATCGAGCGGAAAGGCTCGCGATCGGCGATGGGGGCGCGGATCACGATCGAGGCGAAGCGGGCGAGCCGGAGCAAATCGGGAGGGCCGGCCACCTCGACGACGATCCGATGGGGACCTTCAGCCCCGACCGACCGGACCCGGCCCGTGACCGGGCGGGAGCCGTCGGGAGGGTCGGGGGCGACCTCGGCGACCCGGCCTGGCTCGATCCAGCTTGCTTCCTCCGCGCCGACCTCGCAGATGATCGACACGCCACCTTCCCCGACCTTGACCGCGCCGGCCGAGCGGATCTCCTTCGCCAGCGGTCGATAACGGACCGGCTCGGCCCTGATCCCGCCGAGGAGCACGCGCTCGGGCGAGAACTGGACGCGGGCGACGACGCCGCTCGGCAGCGGGCCCATGTCTCCCTTCGACCGGCGGACCAGGGCCATGTGGCAGACCGGACATTTGCCCGGCCAGACGGAGAGCACGCCAGGGTCCATCGGGCAGAAATACTCGGTGTCGGCCGAGACGGCCCCCATTGCCGGGTCGCGGGCCGCCGGGGCGGTCCACCGGTCCCAGTAGGTCCGCAGTACGTCCCATCGGCCGACGAGCAGGAACGCCACGCCGAGCGCGACGAGGAATCGCAGGCGGACCTGCGTGGCCCGGAGCGCCCAGCCGATCGGCCTCCATCGTCCCGATCTCATCGCGTCGTCCCCGGGGGAGAAGTCGCGCCCTCCTCGGGCTCGGGTTCCATCCGATGTTCCCAGTGCATGAGCAGTTCGTAATCCTCCTGGCGAAAGACCAGGATCGGGTCGATGCCGACGACCAGGAACCGGACGACGGGGCGTTCCTCGGGCGAGGACAGGCGGAGCCGGACGGTGAAGGTCCGCGCCCGCTCGTCGGGCGACTCGCCGAGGATCTCGAAACCCTCAAGCGCCTGCCCCGGCCTCCGATGGGTGTCGACCACCTGGACGCCGGGGATGGTCGGCTCGACGACGCCGGTCGGCCGGCCCGCCTTCCAGCCCTCCATCGCGACTTCGAGGGCCCGTCGCCCCGTCGACGAGTCGGGCACGATCCCGACCGGAGGCGGCGGGGCCGAGCACCCGATCATTCCCACCGCGATCATGAGGAGCCAGGCTCGTCCGCCGAAGCGGCGTCTCTCCGGCGCTTGTGCCATCGTGAAATACCGGGTACATTCAACCTTGCCGGGGGTCGCGAAGTCGCATCGTCCGGCTTCCATCCGTCGGCCATCTCCCGTCCCATTTTAGCAGGCTTCGAGGCGGGATGAATCCCCGAACCCTCCCGAGTCGCTTGGCGAATCGCCTCGTCCCGGCCCTCCTCCTGGCGGCCGCGGTCTGGGCCCTCCCCTGCGCGACGGCGGAAGCGGGATGCGGGTCGCACGACGGCCGGCCGACGGTCCCCCTGGGCTGGATGGAGGCCGGGACCTCGACCGACCGCCCCGTCCCCTCCGACCGGACGCCGGCCTGCTCGGGGCCGTCCTGCTCGCGCCGACCCGCCCCGACGCCCATCCTGCCGGCCCCCAGGTCGCTCCCGCATCCCGACGTCTGGGTCGAGGATCGGGCCACGCCGCTCCCCGTCAAGGGGCCCGACGACGTCGCCACTGGTCGCCAGGAACTGAGCCCGATCGGCCGGATCACCGACATCGAACGCCCGCCCTGCCACCCCGCCTCCTGAGCGACGAGTGCGCGCCGTACCCCCCTCGGCTCCGCCCGGGGCGCGGCGATCTCGCCCCGACGTCGCCCGATCCCTCGCGTCCGAAGCCCCCGATCGCTCGGAATCGCCCTCCTCTCGCGGGACGATGGCGGTCCGCGATGAATTAATGATCGTCAATGCGACTTCCACGACCTTCAAGGCCCGGAGGCCCGACCGTCATGCCCGTTCGAAGACGCGGATTCACGCTCATCGAGCTGCTCGTCGTGATCGCCATCATCGCCATCTTGATCGCCTTGCTCTTGCCCGCGGTCCAGGCCGCCCGCGAGGCGGCCCGGCGCTCGCAGTGCATCAATAACTTGAAGCAGGTCGGCCTCGCGGCCCACAACTACGTCAGCACCTATCAGGTCCTGCCGTTCGGCAAGGGGCTGAATTACGTGAGCAGCCTCCCCTCCGCCGCGGCCTATGCCCGGTGGTCGGTGCACAGCCAGCTACTGATGTACCTGGAGCAGGGCAACCTGTTCGCCAGCATCAACTTCACCCTACCGCCCGAGACGCCCGGCATGGCCGGCGATGTGCCGTTCATGCCGCCTTATCAGAACCCCAATCGCGAGAACATGACGGCCTGCCTCAGCCAGGTTGCCACGTTCCTCTGCCCGTCCGACGCGTCCGGTTCGCTCATTTCCCAGTGGCCCGGCGGCAACAACTACCTAGGGAACCTCCAGTCCTGGGCCTGCGACCTCAGCGAGAGCTTCCCCTCGACCGTCGCCCCAGGCGAGCGGAACCAGGGGATCTTCTACTACCAGAGCGCCGTGACGTTCGCCGCCGTGACCGACGGCCTGAGCACCACGGCCTTCTTCAGCGAGAAGATCCGGGGGACCGACCAGAACGACGGCGACGCCCGCTCCGACTCGCTGGTCATGTCCGGGACGCTCACCCTGACCCCGACCGCGATCGACGCCACCTACGCGGCCTGCCAGGCCCTCAACTCGGCGACCACGACCCGACTGACCCGCCGGCAGGGGATGAGCTGGGTCATGGGGGAGATGTGCTGCACGTCCTATAACCACGTCGGCCCGCCCAACGGCAAGACTTGCGCGGGGCTCGGATTCTCGGGCAATATGGCCAACATGCCGATGCAGGTCCCCCCGTCGAGCCGGCACCCCGGCGGGGCCAACGTGATGATGGGAGACGGCTCGGTCCGATTCGTCAAGAACAGCGTGTCCCTGCCGACCTGGCGGGCCCTGGGGACCCGCTCCGGCGGCGAGGTCGTGAGCAGCGATTCGTATTAATTGTGGAAACCAGGAGACAGTCGCATGCGACCGACCGCCGTTTACCTGCTCACGCTGAGCATGCTCGCCGGCTGCGGCGGGGGCCCCGCGCCGCTCCCCTCGAACGACGCCGCCCGCCAGGCCCTCCGGACGTCGCTCGACGCCTGGAAGGCCGGCAAGCCCGCCTCGTCGCTCGCCGGAGAGAAGCCGAGCATCGAGGCCGTCGATTTCGAGTGGAAGGCGGGCAAGATCCTGACCGACTACACGCTCGGCGACGAGGCCCCAGGGCAGGGGACCCAGACGCTCTCCGCAACCCTGACCCTCAAGGGCCAGCCGCCCTCCAAGCCCGTCCGCTACATGGTCCTCGGCCTCGACCCCATCAGGGTCTACCGCGACGAGGACTTCAACCGGGCCATGGCCATGGACAACGCCCCATCGGCCTCGCCCCGGCCGACCCGTTGAAGCTCGGATCGATCGGGAGGCGAGCTTTGTCGTCGTCGACCTT
>JAJYDH010000036.1 GCA_021777685.1 Planctomycetota bacterium
CGTCGAGCCCTGGGTCCAGGCCGTCATCCGGCTCTGGGATGACCCCGATCACGCCGCCCAGCAAAGCCGCCGGGCACTGATCGAGGCCAGGCGGTGGGCCCCGGAGGTCCTGGAACCGATCCACGCGCGGTTCTTCGCCGAGGTCCGATCGCGAATTCTCGGCGGGTCCCCCCGAAAACCCGACTAATCCGGCCCCGAAATCCTGATGATATCTTCGGACAGGCAAGGTCCGGGGCCGGGTGGGGGATTCGGGTGGAAGATCGCGGAATTTGGCTTTATCTTCTCTCGACATGGAATTCCATCGTGGGCCTTCGAGGATTGGGTTCGGTTTTTCCCGGAGGTCGGGCGGTCGTTGGATTTGTCTTCTCGGGCCGGGCGTCTCGTCGAGTTTGGCTTCGACTTGGCGGGCAAGAGATGTGGAGGTTGGGTTTGTCTTCTCGGATCGGGTGTCGGGACGATTGGGTTTGAATGTTCCGGGACGCCCTGCCGCCCCCGCTGGCTTCGAGTTGTCTCCAGAAAGCCGCGCGGTCATTGAGTTCCTATTTTCGTCCACGTTCCGATCCGATCGAGGGAAGTCGGGCGAGTAAAGTCGGGAAATCGGCGCGGTTTCCCGGCGAAACCGAGACGAGCAACCTTCCGACGGTACTCTGCACCCGCCAGGCGTCGATCCTGGTCAGTCCGCCGCGACCCTGGTAAGATGAGCCTGCTCGTCCACCGTCGATCGAGCCGGATGTCGACCGCCGAGCCCGTCCCGAGGATGACCCGCCGATGAGCGCGACGCTGCTCCCCCAGGCGTTCTGGTTCCGGGTCGCCGCCCCTTGCCCGAAGGTCGATGAGATCCCCCGATCCAGGGGACGGCTGCTCGACCTTCCTGAAGCCTGCTTGCTGCCGGACCTCGGCGAGCTGGAGGGGCGGCCGTCGTGGGCGAGGGCCCGGGTCGGCTACAATTCGTCGGGCCTGGGGGTCGCCTTCGAGGTGTCCGACAAGGCCGGCCCGATCTCCCCGGAGCCGGGACGGGCATCGGGACTCGACGGGGTCCAGGTCTGGATCGACACCAGGGACACGCGCAACATCCACCGGGCCACGCGGTTCTGCCATCGATTCGTCGCGTCGATCGTGCCGGGAACGGGCCGGTCGCTCGTCGCCGAGGTCGCGCAGAAGCCCATCGCCCGCGCCGTCGCCGACGCCCCGACGGCGAAGCCGGGCTCGATCCAGTCCCGGGCCGAGCGGACCCTCTCGGGCTGGCGGCTCGAACTCTTCTTCCCGGCCGAGGCCCTCCACGGCTTCGACCCCGAGAGCAGCCGCCGGCTCGGCTTCTATTACCAGGCAACGGACCCCGATCGGGGCGACCAGTTCCTCGGTGTCGGCCGGGAGTTCCCGGTCGGCGAGGACCCGAGCCTCTGGGCGACCCTCACGCTGTCCGAATGATCTCTGCCCTTCATTTCGTCGTTCCCCGAGGGATTAGGCATGGCACGTCGGTTGATCAGCTCCGGCTCGAAGTTCGAGCTGGAGATGGGATATTCCCGGGCGGTGGTGGACGGCGACTGGGTGTTCGTCTCGGGCACGACCGGGTTCGACTACCGGACGATGACGATCGCGGAGGGCCTGGCCGAGCAGGCCGAGCAGTGCCTCCAGAACATCGGCGCCGCGCTCGCCGAGGCCGGCTCCAGCTTCCGAGACGTCGTCCGCGTGACGTATGTCCTCCCCGACGGCGCCCAATTCCCCGAATGCTGGCCGGTCCTGAAGAAGTACTTCGGCGAGGTCCGGCCGGCGGCCATGATGATCGTGGCCGGCCTGTCCGACCCCCGGATGAAGATCGAGATCGAGGTCACGGCCCGGATCGGCTCGGGCGGCCCCGCCGCCGGCTGATATCCCTCGCCGCTCACGATACCCCACTCACCACCAATCCGGACAGGTGCGATGTCAGAAGAACGAGACCGTGACGCCGCGATCGACGCCGCCCTGGACGCCGCGGCGAGCGGGGCTTCGCTGAAGCCCGCGCAGGAAGTGTCCTTCAAGCGGCAATGGGACGCGGACCTCGACGCCGAGCTGGAAGCGGCGATGGCGGGCTTCGACGAGTCGGCCTTCGAGGTCGGCAAGACCGGCCGGGCCCCTCGCCAGGAGCGGGCCGGCGGCATGGCCCCCCAGGGCGGCCGGGGGCAGGAGACTCGCTCCGGCCCGCAGATGGGCAAGGTCATCAGCGTCCGGGGCAAGAGCGTCTTCGTCGACCTCGGCGCCAAGAGCGAGGGGATCGTCCCCGTCGAGCAGTTCGAGGGGGCCCTCCCCGAGGTCGGCTCGACGATCGAGGTCCGGGTCGACCACTTCGACACCGCCGAGGGGATCTTGATCCTCTCGCTCAAGGGCGCGGCGGTCGAGGCGAGCTGGGAGAACCTCCGCAAGGGCCTGATCGTCGAGGCCAAGGTCACGAAGACCAACAAGGGCGGCCTCGACGTCGAGGTCGACGGCATTCGGGGCTTCCTCCCCATCGGCCAGATCGACACCAATCGGGTCGAGGACGCCTCGATCTACGTCGGCAAGAAGCTCCGCGTGGTCGTCACCGATGCTAACCAGCGCGAGAAGAACCTGGTCGTCTCCGCCCGCGAGCTGCTCGAACGCGAGCGGGCCGAGAAGCGCGAGCAGACCTGGAAGACCCTCGAAGAGGGCCAGGTCCACAAGGGTGTTGTCCGCTCGATCAAGTCGTTCGGCGCCTTCGTCGAGTTCGGCGGCGTCGACGGCCTGATCCACGTCGGCGACATGAGCTGGTCGAGGGTCGCCGACCCCTCCGCCCTCCTCAAGATCGGCGACGAGGTCGAGGTCAAGGTCCTCAAGGTCGATCGGACGACGCAGAAGGTCGGCCTGGGCCTCAAGCAGCTCGTCCCGAGCCCCTGGGACCGCGTCGAGGAGACGTTCCATCGCGGCCAGACGGTGCCGGGCAAGGTCACTCGGCTGATGGACTTCGGCGCGTTCGTCGAGGTTGCCCCCGGGATCGAGGGGCTGATCCACATTTCCGAGCTTTCGCCCACCCGCGTCCGTCGCGTGATCGACATCGTCAAGCCCGACCAGGAGGTCGAGGTCCGGATCGTCAAGATCGACCCGGACGACAAGAAGATGTCCCTCTCGCTCATCCCCCTGCCCACGGCCGTCCCGGCCGAGGAAGCCGAGGAGGAGGAAGAGGACGACACCCCGAAACCGCCCAGGCCCGAGCCGAAGGTCCCGCTCAAGGGCGGCCTGGGCGACCGCGACCCGTTCCTGGAGATGCCGAAGCGTTCGTCGAAGTGAAGTCGGGCGTCTTGGAGAGGGACCGTGCCGGACTCCGCCGGCCCGGTCCCTCGCTTCACCGTCCCGCCTCGTTCATTCCCAGCGGCTGAACATGTACTCGCAGACCTTGCACGAGTGAGGGTCGGCCGTCGCCGCCTCCTCGCGCTTGTGCCAGTGGATCGGCTCGGTGGACGGGGCGCGGTCGCAGGTGTGGCCGGCTTCGTGCCGGTCGAGGCCGTGCAGGGCCGTCGGGGGCGTCAGGTGGCCCGGCCAGCCGTTCGGGTCGGACCGCTCGATCGAGTCGATGAGCGCCTGCGCGGCCGCGGCCTGCGAGAAGTTGACGCTGAGCGAGAGCCGCGAGACGTCGTGCGAGGTGGGGTCGGGCGGGGCGACCTCGAAGCCAAGCCGGTCCATCCAGTAACGGGCGCGGGACAGCGTCTCGACCGAGCCGAAGCGATGGGAAAAGAGCATGGAAAGGCCCTCCAGTCCGGGAAGAACTGATCGATCAGAGTGACGATGAATGAGGGGACTTTGGCGGCGGATCGAAAGCGGCCGATTGACGAGGGCGTGGAGGCCCTGCGGACCGAGGCCGGATCGATTGCCTGGAGGGGGGGAATTGCCCGAGAGTCCGGGCGATGGGGAAGGGGGGGATCTAGCAGCGGAGGATCGGCGAGCGGACCGACGAGCGGACGGCTCCCCGATCGTGGCGGATCGCCGAGGCGAGGCCCTGATCGGCGGGCTTCAGGGAAGTCCAGCGACTTTCGGCGACGATCCGATCGCCGTCGCCATCGTCGGACTCTTCTTCCTCCGTGTCGGCTTCGGAGATGGTCCAGGTGTCATCCGTGTCGAGCGGCCAGGCCTGGATCGTCGCCATCTCGTCGACCGAGATGGCCGCCGAGACCCACTGTCCGAGGGCGGGAAGCCCATCGACGGCTCGCGTCGATCCGGCCGAGGCTCCGGGAAGGAGCATGGCCGACCAGAGCAGCAGAGTTGTGACGATCGACGCGGGCATGAGGGGTTTCCCCGGACTCGTTCCCCGGTACGTCTCGGCACTGCAAAGATACGGGGAAGGTCCGGCGAAAACAAGGCGGAAAGTTTAACAAAATCGGCCGGCGATCAAGGGCCGTCGACGTCTTCACTAGCCGGCATGTCGGGTTTCGACGAGGGGGAGACGACGGCCCAGGCGGCGACCCTCCGCCCCTTCGCGTCGGTCCCCACGGCCTTGAAGACGATCGGATCGTCGCCGCCGCGGACGCCCGCCAGGCGGATCGGCCGGGACCGCAGGAGGCCGTGGGCCGGGAGGGCGGACGTCCCGAAAGCCGAGGCGATGCCCAGCATGTCGAGCCCCCCTCGCCGCGAGCCGGCGAGCCGTGCGTCGACCGGCGGGACGAGGGATTCCCAGGCCAGGGCCCCGAGCCGGACCGGCGAACCGTCGGACTCGGCGACCTCGGCCCGGACGCGGACCTCGCCGTCGGGGCCCGTCGAGGGCCGGACCGCCAGCTCGGGCCGGCCCAGGCCGACCGGCAGCGGCACGGCCGTCACCTGCAACCTCGCCTCGGGAGGGCCGATGACCTCAACCGAGACGCTTCCCGTCGCGGACCCCGAGACGAGCGCGTAATGCGCCGAGGTCCCCTCGGCCGACCAGCAATCGTCCGGCCCGCCGGGCGTGACCGACGAGGCCCGAGGGCCGGCCAGTATCCAATCTTCGAACTCGCCCCGGGGGTCGATCGAGCGATAGGCCCCGTCGGGGGACGTGGCCGGGTCGAGCCCGCTGAGGTAGAGCGCCACGGTCCAGCGACGGAAGAGGTCGGCGAACGTCGAGCCGGTCGCGGTCTCCAGGTTCGCGATCCCCCGCCGCTCGGAGCGGATCAGGGCGTCGACCAGCCCCGGGCCCTGACGGTCGACGCACCAGCGGAGGAACAGGTACGTCGCCCCCCGGTTGCCGTGGCTCCGGAACAGGCCGCTCGCGTAATAATCCTCCACGACCAGCCGATACCGCTCAGGCCGCGAGAGGAAGGCGCTCACCCGGTAGTCGAGGTTCGACCGGGAGAACCCGTGTTCGTCCTCGACAAGGTGGGCGAGCGCCTCGTCGAGCCAGCCTTCCTCCTCGGCACCGAGCGGCCCGGCGAGGGCCTTCCGGCTGAAGTTGACCGCGTGGGTGTACTCGTGGGCGACGACCGTCCGGAGGTGCGGGCCGGCCTTCAGGGCGGTGCTCAGGTACATCATGTCGCACCGGTTGCCGAACGGCGCCCCGAGCCGGAGGTCGAGGTCGGCGCCCCGGACGAAGCCGTCGACTCCCGCATTTCCGCCGGCCAGCCGGGCCAGGCTGCTCGACATCAGGACCGTGAACCGGCCGTCGCGGTCGACGTCGACCGCCGGCCCGAACCGGACGGCGGCGTCGGGGAAGACCCGTTCGTCGAACGTCTCGACCAGGTCGCGGAGCGTCTCCGGGGCGACCGCGTCGCCGTCCCGGGCGTCGACGTAGACCTGGAGCCTTTGCCCGACCGCCTTGAGCCGGCCCTCGACCGCCCGATAATTCGAAGCCAATCCGACATCGCCCCCGCCGACCATCAGGTGGAACGTCCGGAGGGGCGGCGGGAGCCCGGCGACCGGGGCGGGGACGGGGCCCGGCCTCGGGCCGTCGAGCCTCGGCAACCGGGCAGGACCCTCCGGCGCGAGGCGGATTGGGTTCGTTTCGACGGAGGGCCGGGCGACCAACCGGATCGTGAACGGCCCCCGGGCCGTCGAGAGCGCCGAGACGATCACCAGCGTCCGGGAGCCCGGCGGCGAGGCCGGGATGTCGAACGTCGATCGGCCGTCGCGGACCTCGATCGCCAGCGGGCGGCCGGCCTGCCAGGGGTCGAGCGGCCGGGGGTCGCCGATCGTCTCGGTCGGGCCGGCCCGGGCGTTCGCCAGGACGATCGCGAGGGCGACCACGGCCCAGGATCGCGGCGCGGAGGGCGAACGGGGGCGGACCATGCCGGCACCTTCCGGACCGATCTTCGCCCGCCCGCCGCCCCGCTCGGGGCCGCTCCCGACCGGCGACAGGCTTTCGATCGGCCCGGCGGGTTCTCCGGCTTGAATCGATCGCCGGGGCCGGGTCGCGACGGGGGTATTTGCCGGATTCTCGGCCCGATCTCGGCCCAGGAATCAAGTTTCGGGCGATCCGGGACGAAAGGGCGCGTCACTTCACTTCCCCTTCGGGGCGACCGGTCGGCGGCCGAAGACTTCGAAGGCCCTCGGGGCCAGGATCGTCTCGGCGTTCTCGTTCTTGATCTGCCAGGACGGGACGACCTGGAAGACCTCCCACCCCTGGGCGTCCAGGTCGTTGAGGCTCTGGGTCACGGTGTTGGCCGAGACCTCCTGGTGGACGTACTCGAAGTGCCCGGCCGCCGGCCTCGCCTGGCCGGGCGCGAGCGCGACAACTCCGGCGAGGAGCATGAGGGCGGCGATCAGGACGAGCCGGGGGCTCCGTGAGGCTCTGAGCAGCGTGGACATGATGGAATCCTCGGGCGAGAAAGGGCGAGGCGGGCTCGGGCCATCGTCTATAATGGGGGACGGCCCTTGCACTCATTTTACACCCCTTCTGGCCGTCGAACCCGACCCGGACGCCCATGGCACGCTCGCGATACATCGTCGGCATCGACCTCGGGACCACGAACTGCGCGGTGGCCTACGTGGACACCAGGGGGCGCGAGCGGCCGACGGCCGACGTCCGCGCGTTCGAGGTGGCGCAGCTCGTCGCCCCGGGCGAGTCGGCCCCCCGGCCGATGCTACCGTCGTTCCTCTATCTGCCGGGCCGGCACGAGCTTCCGGAAGGGGCCACCCGGCTCCCCTGGCGGGGGGATTCGGACCGGATCGTCGGCGAGTTCGCGAGGATTCAGGGGGCGAGGGTCCCCGGCCACCTGGTCGCCTCGGCCAAGAGCTGGCTCTGCCACGCCGGGGTCGACCGCGAGGCGGCCATCCTGCCGTGGGGGGCGGCGGCCGACGCCCGGAAGGTCTCGCCGGTCGAGGCGTCGGCCGACTTCATCGCCCACATCCGCGACGCCTGGAACGCGAAGTTCGCCGCCGACGACGAGGCCCACCGGCTCGAACATCAGGAGGTCATCCTGACCGTGCCCGCCTCGTTCGACGAGGCCGCGCGAGAGCTGACGGTCGACGCCGCGAAGCGGGCCGGGATCGCCCAGCCGGTCCTCCTCGAAGAGCCGCAGGCGGCCTTCTATTGCTGGATCGTCACCCACCAGGACGTCTGGCAGCGCGAGGTCCGCGCCGGGGAATTGATCCTGGTCTGCGACATCGGCGGCGGGACGACCGACTTCAGCCTGATCACCGTGGTCGAGACCCCCAGCGGGCCCGGCTTCCGTCGGGTGGCGGTGGGCGACCACCTGATGCTCGGCGGCGACAACATCGACCTGGCCCTGGCCCACAAGGTGGAGAAGAAGCTGGGGGCCAGCCGGCTCGACGCCGAGCAGTGGAGCGCCCTCCGCTATTCCTGCCGGACGGCCAAGGAAAAGCTCCTATCGGACCTCCCCGCCGAACGCTGGCCGGTGACGATCGCCGGCCGGGGGTCGCGGATCATCGGCGGGAGCCTCCAGTCGGAGTTGACCCGCGAGGAGGTCCTGGAGATCGTCCTCGGCGGCTTCTTCCCGCTCTCGCCGAGGGGCGAAGACCCGAGCCGGGGGGCGAAGGTCGGGCTCCAGGAGTTCGGCCTCCCGTTCGTCACCGACCCGGCCATCCCCCGCCACCTCGCCGCGTTCCTCCGCCGCCACAAGGCCGAGGCGATCGGACAGGGCGGGCACGTCGGGTCCGAGATCCCCGCCCGGCCCGACGCGATCCTCTTCAACGGCGGTGCCCTGACGCCGACCCTGCTCCGCGACCGAGTTGTCGAGGTCGTCCGGAACTGGTTCGCCGACGAGGACGGCGGGAATTACACCCCGAGGGTCCTGAGCAACGCCTCGCTCGACCTGGCCGTCGCCCACGGCGCGGCCTATTACGGGGTGGTCCGCCGAGGGGGCGGCATCCGGATCGGCGGCGGGACCGCGCGGTCGTTCTACGTCGGGTTCCAGGCCGAGGCGAGCGACAAGCCGTGGCTTTGTGTCGTCCCGCGCGACGCCCAGGAGGGGGACGAGATCACCATCGACCGGCACGACTTCGACCTCCTCATGGGCCAACCGGTCGCGTTCCCGCTGGCCAGCAGCTCGGTCCGGCCCAGGGACCTGCCCGGCGACCTCGTCGGGGTCGACGCCGACTCGATCCGCGAGCTTCCCCCGCTGGTGGGAGTGATGCGGGTCGGTCGGAAGGCGAAGGCCGAGCGCGTGCCGGTCCGCCTGGCGGCGAAGGTCACGGAGGTCGGGACGGTCGAGCTCTGGTGCCAGTCCCGGACCGACGACCGCCGCTGGCGGCTCCAGATCCAGCTCCGAGGGCCCGGCGGGACGCCCACCCCGCGCGGTCCGGTGGCCGGCGGCGAGGCCGACGCGGTCGTCATCGAGCAGTCCGAGGTCGACGCGGCGATCCAGGCGATCCGCTCGGCCTTCGCCGCCCCCGCCAACGCCGACGAAGGGGGCCCGGCCCGGCTCATCAAGAAGCTCGAAGAGATGCTCGACGCCCCCCGCGAGTCGTGGCCACCGTCGGCCCTCCGCGCGTTCTGGGAGCCGATCAAGGAGTCGGTCGAGGCCCGACTCAAGGGGCCTCGGCACGAGTCGCGCTGGTTCAACCTGGCCGGCTTCTGCCTCCGGCCGGGCACGGGATACCCGCTCGACGAGAACCGGATCAAGGCCCTCTGGCCGGTCTTCCACCAGGGGGTCAAGCACGCCAAGGACCTGCAATGCTGGGCCGACTGGTGGGTCCTCTGGCGGAGGATCGCCGCCGGCCTGAACCGTGCCCACCATGAGGAGATCCATCGCCGACTGGTCCCGCTCCTGCTTCCGTCCAAGGGCGGCAACGCGGCGAAGAAGCTCAGCCGGCCGAAGCCCGAGGCCCACGAGCTGGCCGAGATCTGGCGTTGCGCCGCCTCGCTGGAGCGGCTGGCCGAGAACCTCAAGGAGCCGCTGGGCGACGCGCTGGTCAAGGACCTGGCCCGGCCCAACCCGCCCGGTTATGCGCTCTGGTGCCTCGGCCGGCTCGGGGCCCGCGTGCCGCTCTACGGCCCGGCGAACACGGTGGTCCCGCCCGACAAGGCCGCCCGCTGGGCCAGGGCCCTGCTCGACCGGACGTTTGCCGCCGGGCGAGAGACCGCCGACGCCGTCTTCGCCCTCGGGCAGATCGCCCGGGTCTCCGGCGACCGGGCCCGCGACCTCGACGAGACGCTCCGGCTCGAAGTCCTGGGGCGGCTCGAAGCCCTCAACGCCGACGAGGAGACCTTGAGGCCGGTCCGCGAGTTCCACGAACTTGAGGCCGCCCAGCAGGGCCAGGCCCTCGGCGACGCGCTGCCCACGGGGCTTCGGCTCTTGAGTTCTTGATGTGTAGGGTGGGTGAGCGGTAGCGAAACCCACCAGGTTCGGCGTCGCCGGAGTTGGTGGGTTTCGCTCCCGCTCACCCACCCTACAAATCCATCACTGCGCGGCCGTCGTCAGCCTGATCTCCTTCGGGCTGCCGGGGGTGAACGTGATCGGGACGTTCCAGACGTAATTCTTGACCGTGCAGAGGGTGTTGGGCAGGCAGACGAAGGCGGAGACCGAGAGCTTGACCCGGAGGTTCGAGCCGGTCGGGGCCTGGTGGGCCAGCGGGAGCCTGAGCTGGAATTCCTTCGAGGGCTCGGCGACGGGCTGGCCGCTCGGGGAGACCTCGGGCCCGAAGACGTCGGGCCGGTCGGCCTCGGCGAGGTAGATCATCGGGGCGTCGATGCTGACCTTGTAGCCCGGCGGCAGGGCGAGGGCGACGTCGATGGTCAGCTCGCGGCCCGGCATCGCCCGGACGGGCGGGACGTTGAACACCGTCGCGTTGGGGAACCTCGGGGCCCGCTCCCGGCTCGGCGGCTTGACCGAGGAGAGGTCGAGCGTCTTCACCGCCTTCGACGCGATGTCCACCGCGCGGACGGCGTGGTTGTTGGTGTCGGCGACGTAGAGCGTCGGGCCCGCGACGCTGAGCCCGCCGGGCTCGTTGAACCTCGGCGGGTCGTCCGTGAACCCTCGCTGCTGGGCCCCCACGAAGGTCTGGACCGACCGTGACCTCGGGTCGCAGACCTTGACCTTGTTGTTGTAGGTGTCGGCGATGAAGAGCTTTCCGTCGCCGAAGGCCAGGCCCAGGCAGTGCTGGAGCCTGACGTCTTCGGCCTTGCCGTCCTCGTCGCCGAAGTTGAACAAGCCGGTGCCGACGACCGTGCCGACCCGGTGCTGCGCCCCCAGCGAGATCGTCCGGACGCCGGAGACCTCCGAGTCGGCGACGAAGAGGTGCTGGCCGTCGGTCGCCAGCCCGCTTGGCTGGGCGAACCGGGCCGTCGTCAGCGAGCCGTCCTGGATGTTCTCGTAGCCCGAGCCCGCCCAGTGGCCGACGATCCCCCGGGCGATGTCGTATCGCCAGATCTGGTGAGGGCCGGCCATCGCGATGGCCAGGATCTTCGTGCCGGGGATCGGGATCACGTCCCACGGGCTGTTCAGGGCGGTGATGGTTCCCTTTCCCCCGCCCGAGTAGGCGTTGCCCTGCTTGCCGGTGCCGGCGACGGTCCTGACCGTCTTGGCTTCGAGGTCGACCGCCCGGATCGCGTGGTTCTCGGTGTCGGCGACGTAGAGGATGCCTTCGAAGAGGCAGGTCCCCTGGGGCCGGTCGAAGGTCGCCGTCTTGAAGTCGCCGTCGACGAGGCCGGTCTTGCCGTTGCCGATCGCCTCGACGAACTTGCCGGTCAGGTCGGTGACGACGACCCGGTTGTGGCCGGTGTCGCTGATGTAGAGCCGTTTCGACGTCTCGTCAGCGGAGATCTTGCCGGGGTAGAGCAGGCCGCCATCGTGCGGCTTCTCGCTCTCGGCGGGGAACTCGAAAGGGGTCTCGTCGAGATCTCCCCGGGCCTTATGTTTGGCGATCAGTTCGCCGATGAGCTTGTCGAGCTGGGCGCCGTGCCCCTCGCCGGAGATCGCCCCGACCCGCTCCCCATTGGCGTCGATCACCTCGATGGTCGGCCAGCTCTGGACGCCGAACCGGTTCCAGATGACCTGGTTGGCGTCGTTGGCGACCGGGTGCTTGATGTTGTACTCGCGGACCTTGTCGCGGATGTTCTCGGTCTCCTTCTCGGCGTCGAATTTGGCGGTGTGGACGCCGATGACGACGAGCTGGTTCTTGTACTTCTTCTCCAGCATGGCCAGGTCGGGCAGGACGTGGTGGCAGTTGATGCAGCAGTAGGTCCAGAAGTCGAGGAGGACGATCTTGCCCCGGAGCTTCTCCAGGTGGATCGGCCCGTCGGCGTTGATCCAGGCGACGGCCCCGTCGAGCGTCGGCCGGGCGTCCTGCGGGGCCGCAGCCGGGGCCCTCGCGACCGACCCGACCGCGACGATGCTCGACAACGCCAGGGCCAGGACGGCCGCTCCTCGTGCCTTCTTCGGTGACGGATGCATGGCGCGCGACCCCTTGCCCGATATGATCTTGTAAGGATGGAGGCCGGCCCGCGACGGGGCCCGATGCCATTCTATTCCGAACGGGGCGGCCGCACCAACCGCCCGCGCCGATCCTGGGCGAATCTCAAGGAAACGGCCCCGCGACTGGCCAGGGCCACCCCGGCGCGTTAAGATCCGTTGAAGTCTGGAGCGGCCTTCGCGGATCGGACCAGGGGTGGGAATCGCCGGACCATGGACAATTCGCTGATCTGCGCCCCGAAGCAAGTCGACCCGTTCGGCGAGCTGAAGATCTTCGCCGGCCGGGCCAGCGGGACTTTGGCCCGCTCGATCTGCGCCCACCTGGGGATCGAGTGCGCTCGCTCGGAGACGAAGATCTTCAGCGAGGGGAACGTCTTCGTCCGCGTCCTGGAGAATGTCCGGGGGCGCGACGTCTTCGTGATCCAGGGGACCGAGCACCCGGTCAACGACAACTTCATGGAGTTGCTGTTCTGGATCGACGCCCTGAAGCGGGCGAGCGCGACCCAGGTCACGGCGGTCATCCCGTTCTTCTCCTATGCCAAGGGGGACAAGAAGGACGAGCCCCGCGTCTCGATCCGCGCCCGGGTCTGCGCCGACGCGCTGGAGTCGGCCGGGGTCGACCGCGTCCTGATGATGGACCTCCACAGCGCCCAGATCCAGGGGTTCTTCAAGAGGCCGGTCGACCACCTCCTGGCCATGCCGGTGATGGCCGAATACTTCCGCAAGAAGCAGATCCCCGACCTGGTGGTGGCCTCGCCCGACGTGGGTTTCAGCAAGCAGGCCGCCCGGTTCGCCCAGGCGATGCGGGCCGGCTCGCCGGTGATCGGCAACAAGGTCCGCAAGGATCACGACGAGAAGGCGGCCGTCCTCGACATCATCGGCAACTGCGACGGCAAGAACGTCCTGATCGTCGACGACTTCACGATCTCCGGCGGGACCCTGATCGAGATGGCCCACGCCTGCAAGGAGCACGGTGCCAGGGACATCTACGCGTGCGTCTCACACGGGGTCCTGACCAAAGGCTCGGCCGGCCGGATCGCCTCCAGCCCGATCAAGGAACTCGTCCTGACCGACACGATCGGCTACCGGGCCGAGCCGCTCCCGCCCAACTGCCACGTCGTCAGCGTCGCCGGCCTGTTCGCCGAGGCGATCCTCTCGATCCACCGGCGGGAGAGCGTGAGCCGGCTGTTCACGGTCTGAGGGTAGGCACACTTTTTCTAAATCTCGTTAGGCGGCATACCTGAGTCTGGGTGGTTCTGATGACCCATCGTGAGAAAGTCGACCTTCTCATCGCGGATCTCGCTGAGCGTGGCGTGAGCGAATACACTTCCGCGCCGCCGGCATGGCGGGCGGCATGGGGGCTGGGAATGAGGGTGCCGCCTCCCCACTTCATTGGCGTCATCCCTATGGCGCTGGCCGGCGGTGTTGTCTTCGGCCTCCTCTGGGGAGCCCCGATGCACTTCCTGCTCTGGGGCTCGCAAGGTTGGCTCTTCTCCGCCTCTGCGGGTGCTGCGGCCGGCACCTTGTTCGGACTTTGCTTGGCGGCGTATTACAGGCGAGCGGCGAAGAAACTCTCGCTACCATCTTGGGAGCGGTATCCCGCCACTTCTCAAAGAGCTGTCTCCGACTCGATGCCATAAATGCAGTCCTGCCAGGCCGGCCCGGACGGAAGACGGCAGGACAAGTCCTGCGCTACTAGAAAGTCCAGAAATCGTCCGGCGCGTGCCCTGCGCGGCTTGGGGCCTGTCCGGGGCGGGCCGAGGTCATTAGAATCTTAAGAACTCAACCGGGAGCCATGACCTCGCAGCCAGGGGCCGACGCCTTGAAAGTTCTCGTGATCGGAAAAGGGGGGCGGGAGCATGCCCTCTGCTGGAAACTGAAGCAGTCTCGCCGGGTCACCGAGGTCTTCTGCGCGCCGGGGAATGCAGGGACGCATTTCGACGCCCAGAACGTCGCGATCGAGGCGGGCGACACCCGGGCCCTGATCCAGTTCGCCAGGCGGGAAGGGGTCGGCCTGACGGTCGTCGGCCCCGAGGAACCCCTGGCCCTCGGCATCGTCGACGCCTTCCAGCGCGAAGGGCTGCGGGTCTTCGGCCCGAGCCGGGCCGCCGCCGAGCTGGAAGGGAGCAAGGTCTTCGCCAAGGAGCTGATGCGCCAGGCCGGCATCCCGACGGCCGACTATCGACTCTTCCGGTCGGCCCCCGACGCCGAGCATTACATCCTCTCGCGCGAGGTCTCGCTCGTCGTCCGCTCCAAGGGCCGCTCGACGATCCGCAACACGCAGCTCTGCCGGACCGCGCAGGAGACGCTCGACGCCATCGACCGGATCATGGACCCCCGCGAGATGCTGGGGCCGGGCGTCCAGGTCGAGATCGAGGAAAAAGGCCAGCGCCGGGCTTTCAGCACCGCCGGCGAGGCCCGCGACCACGTCCTCGGCCGTCCGCTGGGGATGGTCCTGAAGGCGGACGGCCTGGCCTCGGGCAAGGGGGTCTTCGTCTGCGACAACCTCCGCCAGGCGCTCGACGCGATCGACCAGGTCATGGTCCGCCGGGCCTTCGGCAAGGCGGGCGACCGCCTGATCCTCGAAGAGCGGCTCGACGGCCAGGAGACGAGCATCCTCGCCCTGACCGATGGCCGGACGATCGTCCCCCTCGTCTCCAGCCAGGACCACAAGCGGGCCTTCGACCACGACGAGGGGCCTAACACGGGCGGTATGGGGGCGTATTCTCCCGCCGAGATCGTCACCCCCGAGCTGATGGAGCAGGTCGAGCGCGAGATCCTCGTGCCGATCGTCCACGCCCTCAAGCGGGCCCGGAGGCCGTTTCGCGGGGTCCTCTACGCCGGCCTGATGCTGACTAACCAGGGGCCGAAGGTCCTGGAGTTCAACGTCCGCTTCGGCGACCCCGAGTGCCAGGCGATCCTGATGAGGCTCCAGTCCGACCTCCTCGACGCCCTCGAAGGGGTCGTCGACGAGAAGCTCGACAAGGTCGAGCTGAAGTGGGACCCCCGGCCGGCGGTCACGGTGGTGATGGCCTCCGAGGGGTACCCCGGCCACTACGAGCGGGGCCGGGCGATCAACAACCTGGAAGAGGCCGACCGGATGAAGGACGTCAAGGTCTTCCACGCCGGGACCGCCTTCCGGACCGACCCGACGCTCGGACGCGACGGCCGGGTCGTCACCGACGGCGGGCGGGTCCTCGACGTGACCGCGCTGGGGGACACGCTGGCCGAGGCCCAGTCCCGCGCCTACGAGGCCGCGCGGGCCATCCGGTTCAACGGGGCCTGGTATCGACGAGACATCGCCGACCGGGCCCTCAAGGCGAACAAGCCCGAGGCCCCCTGAAACCCCCCGACGACGGAAACGGCCCGATGCCCCTCGGGAGGGGAATCGGGCCGTTCGAAAGCGAACCGGAGGGTTTTCGGCTATTTCTTGGTCGTGGTGGTGGTCGCCTTGGGCGTCGATCCCGCCTTGGTGACGGTCGTCTTGGTCGCGGTGGTCGTGTGCGGGAAGACGACGGGGATGCCCGGCAGGCTGACGGGGGTCGCCGGCGCGGGGAGCGGCGGTTCGACGACCTTCGGAGGCGTGACGGGCCCGTGGGTGTAATGGACCGTCTTGGCGTAGAAGGCGGTGTTGGGCATCTTCGGGGTCGCCGTGTCGTTGTGGATCGACCCTTCGACCCTCGCGGTGATCGTGCCGAGCGGCAGGAAGGCGTCTTGCGGGTCGCCGAAGGTCTGGTTCGTCGGGGTGATGATCTGCGAGATCGGGTTGTCGGACGCGGCGAAGACCGAGTTGGTGATGTTACCGGCGATGAACGCGTGGATCGCACCGGCCGCCTGAGCGGTCGGCGTCGGGATCGTCACGGGCGTCGAGAGCGACAGGGTGCCCAGGTTCGACTGGATGGTCGAGGCGACGGTGGTCAGCCCCTGGATGTAGCCCGAGAGGACGGTCGAGTTCGCGACGTCGCCGCCCACCATCAGGTCGCCGATCTGCCGGTTGCTGGTGATCTGGGAGTTCAACATCCCCCGGTTGGCGTAGACGTTCTCGACCGAGTTACTCTTGATCGAGCTGGTGTCGAAGCCCCTGCCGAAGTAGAAATTGCGAGCGCCGTCCGGGGCGAGGACGGAGACGTTGTTGGTCTCGCCGCCGACATACATGTTGGACAGCTTGTCGCCGGTGACGACGGAGAAGTTGGTCGCGTTGCCGCCGATCCGGACGAAGCCGTACTGGCCGAGGATCGAGTTGGTCGGGTCATTGAAGGCACCGACGATCGTCCCGCCCGCGAAACTATTGAGGGCCGGGGCGTTGGTCGTGCTGCCGTCGATCTGGTTGGCCTGGAACAGGTTCACCCGGCCGGTGACGTCGAAGATCACGCTCTTCTGGGTCGGCGAGTTGGCCGTGCCGGTCGTCGAGGTCGTCGCCGGCTCGCTGGCGGAGATCACCTTGTTGACGACGATGCTGGTCCCGAGCGAGGCGGGAAGCCCCAGCCTGACCAGGAACTGATCGTTCTGGCCGTCCTGCAACTGGCTCTGCGCCGGGTTGCTGCCGAAGAACTTGGTCGCGTCGACCCCGCCGAACCGGAGGGAATTGATGCCGTCGGGGATGTTGATCGAGGCCAGCGGCTGCGTCGACGAGGTCGTCACGCTCGAATCCGTCACCCCGAGCCAGAAGTCGGGCATGTTGATCGATTGCAGGCCCAGGCCGATCCCCCGGGTGTTTGAACGGTTCTGGACCTCGTTGAGCTGCTGGAAGAAGACCCGGCCGTCGCTGCCGGCGGCCGGCGTCACCGTCCCGATCAGCTTGCTATCGAACGGGTCGGTGCCGGAGATGGTGATCGACTTGATCTCGGTGGCCGAGTTGAGCGTGCCGGGAGCGCCGGTGGTGGGGTCGGTCTGCTTGACCACCTGGATCGTCCCATGGCCCTGGAGCGTGAGGGTCCAGTGGTCCCCCGCGGTATCGGTCCCCGAGACCGTGGCCGAGAGCAGTTGCCGCCCTTCGAGACGCTCGGCCGAGGGCCGGAGGGCCAGCGACCGCCCGAGGTGCTTCCGCATCGACATGGAACAGACTCCCTTCCTCAAGACTCGCGGCCCGGGCCTCGGGACCTCTCCGACCATCGATCCAGATGGATCGGGCCGGCCTCGGCCCGAATCTCCCCCGACCGACAGCCCGATCCCGGGACTTTCCGGGGACCTCGTCCCCGCCGATCCTCTCGACCGACTCATAGTCCCGTCGCCTCTTATCGGCCGTACTATCCGGAGACTTGAACTATTCGTTAGAATCGTGCGGAATGCCACGATATCCATGAACCCACGGTCGCACTCACACATGCATGGAAGCGTGATATTGTGGGCGGGGTACGATCTGCCGCCCTGCCCCTCGGAAGAAGGGGAAGAAGGGAATGATGAAACGCTCCGCCAGTCACCGGCGCAGGCCGGTCGTCCATATCACGCTCGGGCGGGCCGCCCGACTCCACCGGCTCCTGAGCATGCTGGAAGAGGGCCCGACGGCCCGCGAGGCGCTGCTCGATGGCCTCGCGATGGGGCTCCGCACGTTCTACCGGGAGCTTGACCTGCTCAAGCGATGCGGGATCAAGGTCCAGCGCGACGGCAAGACTTACAAGATCCGATCGACGATGGCCGAGGCCGAGGGCCTCCTGCCGTTTCCCGACCCGCAGCTCAGCTTCGCCGAGATGGCCGAGCTGGCCCGCCATCCCGGAGAGGCCGCCCGGAGGCTCGCCGAGATCTACCTGGGAGTGGTCCAGCCTCCCGCCCCGTCGACGAAGCGGCGCCGGAAGAAGGACGGTTGATCGAAAACACCCTCCCGGCGGGCTGAAATCCCGTCGGGAGGGCGGAGAAGGTTTCGAGAGTGACCGGGCTGGGACTCGAACCCAGGACCAACGGATTAACCTACCTCGTCGGCTTTCACCGACCGCCCCTGTCTGGAGCGTTGAGAGTCTGGACTATCCCATCGCCATCGCAGGCGTGCCGCGTCTAGTCTCTGGGGCCGAGGCCGGCGATCCGCCGGTCCCTTGCCTGCTGATGACCCAATCCCTATCCTTTTCAGACCGTCACGCTTGCCGTTACCGGCGACGTTGTGGTGGAAGGGCTCTCAGGGCGTCCCAGCAAATTGCGGCATTCACTCTTCGCGGTTCGGATTCTTCCCGCGAGAGGCTCCTATTCGTCTTCGAAGTCCGTTGCTCTACCGACTGAGCTACCCGGTCGGGTCACTCCTAGCTTAAGCCGTGACGGTCGCCCCGTCCAGACCGTCCGGCCGGAACTGGAGGCGCGATCGCCGGCCCGGCCCGGCTTGATTCCTCGGGCTAGACCTGATCGAATGGGGAACGTATTGGCGGGCAGGCGGTTGAGTCGGGGAGTCGAGTCGATGATCGTTGGAGTTCCCAGGGAGGTCAAGGCGGACGAGTATCGGGTGGCGATGCTCCCCGTCGGCGCGGAGGAACTGACCTCGGCGGGCCACTCGGTCCTGATCGAAGAGGGCGCCGGTCTGGGCAGCGGCATCCTCGACGCCCAGTACGAGGCGGCCGGCGCGACCCTGGTGCCCGACGCCCCGGCGATCTGGTCGAAGGCCGACCTGGTGGTCAAGGTCAAAGAGCCGCAGGCGTCCGAATGGCCGCTGATGAGGGCCGGGCAGACCCTCTTCACCTACTTCCACTTCGCCGCCGACGAGAAGCTGACCCTCGCCGTGATCGACAGCAAGATCACCGCCATCGCCTACGAGACGATCCGCGACGCCCGGGGGACCCTGCCCCTGCTGACGCCGATGAGCGAGGTCGCCGGGCGGATGAGCATCCAGGAGGGGGCCAAGTTCCTGGAGCGGCCCCAGGAAGGGCGGGGCATCCTGCTGGCCGGCGTGCCGGGAGTCGCCCCGGCCGAGGTCGCCATCCTCGGCGGCGGGATCGTCGGCTCGAACGCCGCCAAGGTCGCCGCGGGGCTGGGGGCGAACGTCCGGATCCTCGACGTCAACCTCGACCGGCTCCGCTACCTTGACGACATCATGCCGCCGAACGTGACGACGCTCTATTCCGACCGGCACACGATCCTGGAGTCGGTCGAGCGGGCCGACCTCGTCATCGGGGCCATCCTCATCACCGGCGCCCGCGCCCCCCGGCTCGTCCGCCGGCAGGATCTCGCCCGGATGAAGCCCGGCTCGGTGATCGTCGACGTCGCGATCGACCAGGGGGGCTGCATCGAGACCAGCCGGCCGACCACCCACCGCGAGCCGACCTACGTCATCGACGGGGTCGTCCACTACTGCGTCACCAACATGCCGGGCGCCGTCGGCCGGACCAGCACCTACGCCCTCAACAATGTCACGCTCCCCTACGTCCTCCAGATCGCCCGACAGGGCTGGGCGTCGATGGCCTCGGCCTCTCCCGGGTTCGCCGAGGGTATCAACATCGACCGGGGGAGCGTGACCAACGAGGCGGTCGCCTCGACCTTCGGCCTCCCCTTCGTCCGCTGGGATGCCGGAGCCAGCCCGGCCGCGCGGGCGTCCTGAGGGCATGTCGCCCTCCGAGTTACCGGAACTTCGTCCCGACGTCGACGACGTCTGTCCCCCGTCCCCACTCCCTTTTCTCGAGGATCTCCTCCGATGTCCGATGAGCATGAACACGACGAGCACGAACACGACCACGCCGAGGAGAGCCTGGAGCAGGCCCTGGAACTCGACACCCAGAGCCAGATCTTCCTGGAGATGAGGCGGCAGAACCTCGACCTGCTCAAGCTCTCGATCGAGGTGGCCGGGCTGGGCGGCCAGCATCCGCCGATCAAGTCGGGCGACCTCAAGAACGCCGTCAAGAACATCTGGGACCTCTACTCCGAGTTCTACTCGTGGATCGACCCCGAAGAGTCCGAGGGGGACGAGGAAGACGAGGACTTCGAGGAGTGAGCGGCGACCGCGATTCGCGAGCCCTGGACACGGTCGGCTGGGACGGCGACGCGCCCACCGGCCATGTCCGGCTCGTCGACCAGACCCTCCTGCCGGGCGAATTCGTCGAGATCGATTGCCGGGACGTCCCGACGGTCTGGGAAGCGATCAAGTCGCTCCGGGTCCGAGGGGCGCCCGCGATCGGGATCGCCGCGGCCTTCGGCGCCGTGCTCGGCGGCCAGCCGGCGGTCGGGCGGGGCTTGGAGGCCGTCCGCTCGGCCGTGAAGGCGGCCGGCGACCACCTCCGGACCAGCCGCCCCACCGCCGTCAACCTGTTCTGGGCCCTCGACCGGATCGACCGCGTGGCCGACTCGGAGACGACCGGCGACGCCGTCGCCTTCCTCGAACGACTCCTGGCCGAGGCCCGGGCGATCACCGAGGAAGACAAGGCGATGTGCCGGTCGATCGGCCGCCACGGCGCGGCCTTGATCGGGCCGGGACAAGGGGTCCTGACCCACTGCAACGCCGGCGGGCTCGCCACGGCCGACTACGGGACCGCCCTGGCGGTGGTCTTCGCCGCCCATGAACAGGGAACGCCCCTCCGCGTCTTCGCCGACGAAACCCGGCCGCTCCTCCAGGGGGCCCGTCTGACCGCCTGGGAACTCCAGCGGCGGGGCATCCCCGTCACCCTGATCTGCGACAACATGGCCGCCCAGGTCATGAAGGAGGGGAAGGTCGACCTCGTCGTCGTCGGGGCCGACCGGATCGCGGCCAACGGCGACGCCGCCAACAAGATCGGGACCTACGGCGTGGCCCTGCTCGCAAAAGCCCACGGCATACCCTTTTACGTCGCGGCGCCCTCCAGCACGTTCGACCTGACGCTCGAAGACGGCTCCTCGATCCCGATCGAGCAGCGCGACCCCCGCGAGGTCACGCACGGCTTCGGCCGGGCGACCGCCCCCGAAGGGGTGGACGTCTACAACCCGGCCTTCGACGTCACGCCGGCCGGGCTGATCGAGGGCATCATCACCGAGCGCGGGATCATCCGCCCCGTGAACGCCGACACCGTGGCCGAGGTCCTCGGGATCTCCCGCCCGGTTGTCAAAGACTACCGGCTCGTCTAAAACGTCGACGACGACCGATCCGACCACTCGACCTCATCGGGCCCCCACCATGCTGGCGCACAACGTCTTCTTTACCCTCCATGACAGGTCTTTCGAGGCCAAGGTCAAGCTGGTCAACGCCTGCAAGACTCACCTGACCGGCCACGCGGGCGTCCTCTTCTTCGCCTGCGGAGAACTGGCCGAGGAGATGGATCGCCCCGTCAACGACCGTGACTTCGACGTCGCCCTCCATATCGTCTTCTCCGACAAGGCCCATCACGACCTCTACCAGGACGCCCCCCGGCACCTCAAGTTCGTCGAGGAAAACAAGGCGGACTGGGCCAAGGTCCGGGTGTTCGACTCGACGGTCGATTGAACCGGCTCGGGAAAAACGAAGCCAATCCGGACGGGCCGAGATGTTGGGAAGACCCGGTAGGTTTCTCGACCCGGTCTGGAAATCCGAACCCAATCCGGAACGCATCGGGCGAGAGTATTCGATGCCAGTGGTCCTCACCCCTCGCCACGAGGCGATTCGAAACCGGAGAATGACGAAGCCAATTGTCATAGGAGTCAGGCAGTAGGCCGGTG
>JAJYDH010000513.1 GCA_021777685.1 Planctomycetota bacterium
GATCAACTTCACGACCGGCGGGGCGAACCCGGGCGTCGCCACCACGGGGAACACGACGGTCCAGTTGACCAAGCTGGCGTACCTGGCCTGCCCCTCGGACACCGACCGGTTGACGACCCCGTATGGCCACAACAACTACTCGATGAACGGCGGCACGAACTGCTACTCGATGGACTACGGCGACGGCGGCGGCGGGTCGTACCTGGGGACCGCGTGCAATTTCGGCTCGACCCAGCGGGGCTCGCAGATGGTCGTCAAGCTCGCCGACATCGTCGACGGGACGAGCAACACCGCGCTCTTCAGCGAGCGGGTCAAGGGGATCGGCACGTCTAACCAGGTCGACAACCTGACCCCGACGTCGGCGGTCTCCAATTCGAACAGTTGGTTCTCCGGCGCCCCGGCCGGGACCTATGCGACCTGCTTGACCCTCAAGCCCAACGCGGGGAACCTGGCGTCGATCACCGTCCCGGGGGGATACTGGTTCGCCGGCAACGCCGACTGGGGCGCGGGCTGGTACATCCACACGATGACGCCGAACCTCTGGTCGTGCACGACCAACAACCAGCCGCAGAACGGCGGGGCCTGGGACGCCAGCAGCCGGCACCCCGGCGGCGTCAACGTGCTGATGGGCGACGGCACGGTCCGGTTCGTGAAGAATACCGTCAACACCGTCGCCTGGTGGGCGATCGGGACCAGGGCCGGCGCCGAGGTGGTCAGCGCCGACCAGCTCTGATCTCTCACCGTTTGACACAGGCGGTCGACAGCGGCCCGAGGGTCGCCCCCGGGCCGTTTTCATCGGCTTACATCGCGAGGACCCATGAATCATCGGAACCCGAAGATATTGCTCCTGGCGGCGGCCCTATGCGTCGCGGGTTGCGCCGGCGAGAAGGTCCCGCAACTGGCCAGGGTCCACGGCAAGGTCACCTTCCAGGGAAAGCCGCTGACCACCGGCCGCGTCGTCTTCATGCCCGTCAAGCAGGGCGAGGGGGAGTCGCGGATCTACCCGGCCTCCGGCGACATCAAGGAAGACGGGTCGTACGAGTTGACCACCAACAATCCGGGCGACGGCGCGTCCATCGGCGAGCACAAGGTTATCATGGAGGTCTTCAACGCCCCCGGCCAGGGCGGCGCGCCGGCGCCGGGGATGACGCTGAAGTCGATAGTCCCCATGAAGTACACCGACCCCTCGACCACGCCGCTGACCAAGACCGTGGCGGCCGGCGACAACACCATCGACCTCGACATCCTGCCCGATTGAGCCGGGCGAGGGCCACCTGGCCCTCGTCCCGACCCGGACCCTCCGAGCCCCCTCTCATGGCTCGCATGACCGCCCTCGTCGGCGCGATCGCCGTCTCCGCAGTCGTGGCGGGCCTGGGGGCCCGGCTCGTCCTCGGCCCTCGCGGGACCTCGGCCCCCTCGACGACGGGGGGTCACGGCGCCCCGGCCGGGGCCGACGGCCCGGCGATCGCCACCGGGTCGCGAATCGGCTTCGAGGACGTGACCGAGTCGGCCGGGGTCCGCTTCCGCCACTTCGACGGCCGCGTCCCGATGCGGTACCTGATGGACACGACCGGGCCCGGCCTGGCCTGGCTCGACTACGACGGCGACGGCCTGATGGACCTGTTCCTGGTCCAGGGCTCGGCCGTCGTCGGGCCGCCTCCGTCGCCGCCGCCGACGAGCCGGCTCTACCGGAACAAGGGGGGGGGCAAGTTCGTCGACGTGACCGAGGCCCTGGGCGTGGCCCACGTCGGCGTCGGCCAGGGGGCGGCCGTCGGCGACGTCGACAACGACGGCGACCCCGACCTGTTCGTGACCTGTTACGGCAAGCCCAACGCCCTCTATCGGAATGAGGGCGGGAGGCGGTTCGTCGAGGTCGCCGCCGAGGTTGGGCTCGCCACGCCCCCGGCCGGCCGGGCGGGGCCGAACTGGTCCACCAGCGCCGCCTTCCTCGACGAGGACGGGGACGGCCTGCTCGACCTCTTCGTCTGCCAGTACGTCGAGGTCGACCTCGACCATTACCCGACCTGCATGGCCCCCTCGGGCAAGCTGCGGGCGTCGTGCCCACCGCAGCAGTTCCGGCCCTCGGCCTGCTCGCTCTACCGGAACCGGGGGGACGGCACGTTCGCCGACGTCAGTCGCGAGGCCGGGGTCGACCTGCCCGAGGCCAAGGCGCTGGGCGTGGTGGCGCTGGACCTTGACGACGACGGGCGGACGGACATCTTCGTGGCCAACGACGGGATGCCCAACTTCTTCTTCCGGAACCTCGGCGGCGGCCGGTTCGAGTCGCTCGGGCTGGTCGGCGGCTGCGCCGTCAACGCCTCGGGCGACACCCAGGCGTACATGGGGGTGGACGCCGACGATCTCGACGGCGACGGTCGGCCGGACCTCTACGCGACCGCCTTCGCCCGAGAGACCGACACCCTGTTCCGGAACGAGGGGGACGGCCAGTTCCTCGACGCGACCCGGGGGAGCGGGCTCGGCCCGCCGAGCTGGCACGGCCTGGCCTTCGGCGCCTGCTTCCTCGACGCCGACTCCGACGGGGCCCTCGACATCTTCGTGGCCAACGGCCACGTCGACCCGGGCGTCGACGACCTGGGCGACCCCAACAACACGTTCCGCCAGAAGGCCCAGCTCTACCGGAACGACGGCCGCGGGCGGTTCCTCGACGTGTCCCGGCGCGCCGGGCCGTATTTTCAGCGGGGGCACGTCGGGCGGGGGGTCGGCCCGTGCGACTTCGACAACGACGGCCGGACCGACCTGGCCGTCGCCAACAGCGGCGAGCCGACGGCGCTGCTCCGCAACGTCTCGGAGGCGCCCGACCGTTGGGTCCGGCTCGAATTGCGGGGCAGCAGGAGCAACCGCGACGCGGTCGGGGCGAGGGTCACGCTCCGCCTGGCCGACGGCCGGCGGGTCGTCCGGCATCGCAAGGGGGGCGGCAGTTACCTCTCGGCCGGCGACCCCCGGCTCCTGATCGGCCTCGGGGCCTCGGGGCGGGCGGAGGCGGTCGAGGTCCGCTGGCCATCGGGCGCCGAGGAGCGGCTCGGCCCGCTCGACGCCGGCCGGGGATATCTGATCGTCGAGGGATCAGGTCGGGCCGAGCCGAGGCCCTGAACGTGAGGATCGCGATGGCCCGACCCCGGTTCCGGACGATCGCGGTCGCCTCGGTCGTGCTCGCGGGGGCCGCCGCGGGGGGATGGATGGTGGCCCGGTCTGACCGATGGACGCCGCCGATCCGCCGGGCCGAGCGGGCGATCGACGCGGGCGACCTCGTGGGGGCGGGCAAGATCCTCGGCGAGGTGATCCGCGACGACCCCCGCCAACCTCGCGCCCGGCTCCTCTACGCGCGGCTCCTCCGGCTCCAGGGCCGGCCCCGCGACGCCGACGCCGCCCTGGCCAGGGCGATGGACCTGGGCGCCCCGGAGGCGGAGCTCTGGCGCGAATACGGCCTGCTCCTGGCCGATTCGGACTTCGTCAAGGCCGAGCCGATCCTGCTCCGGGCCCTCAAGGTCCATCCCGACGACGTCGAGATCCTCCGGGCGCTCGTCGACGGCCTCTCCCGGCAGGGCCGGTCGGCCGAGGCGGCCGAGTTCGCCTCGCGGTGGCTCCGGCTCGAGCCCGGCCGGCCCGCCCCGCTGATGGCCCGATCGAGGGCGCTGGTCCAGGCCGGCAGGGCCCGCGAGGCCGCAGCCGACCTCCGCGCGGCCCTCGACCGACGACCCGACGACTTCGAGACGAGGCTCCTCCTGGCCGACTGCTACCTGGCCGACGCCGACACCAAGGCGGCCGAGCCCGAGTTGGAGCGATGCCGCCGGCTCCGCCCCGACCGGCCCGAGCCGCTGGTGGGCCTGGCCGCCTGCGCCGTCGAGCAGGACGACCTGGACCGGGCCCGCGACCTCCTCGACCGCGCCATCGCCCTGGACCCGTCCTCCCTCCTGACCCTGATCGCCCGGGGCGACCTGGAGCTGAAGGCCCGCCGCTACGACCGGGCCCTCGCCGACTTCGAGCGGGTCGTTGGGCTCGACCCGGGGAACAAGCGGGCCCACCTGCACCTGGCCCGGCTCTGCCGAGCGGCCGGCGACCCGGGCCGGGCGGCGGAGCACGAGCGGGCCTACCGCGCCATCGAGGCCGAACAGGTGGAGAGATCGCGAGCCGTCCGGGGGATGCGGTGAGGGGGCGGGCCCATGCCGGCGCCTCGCGGGGCCCGGGGGCCCGAATTGGCCGGGGCGGGACGATCGGGAAGCCGCCCCATCCTCTGAGGGTACAATCGGTCAGGGGATCGAAATTCGAGCCTATCCGCGCGAGCGGCCTGGTGGGCCCGGAGCAGTCCCAACCCCACCGCCGAGGCGGCGACGAGGACCATGCCATCGGCGACGGTGAACTTGCGGCGTGGCGTCAGGTCCCCCTCGATCGAATCAACGTTCGGTAAAATGTAGGGTGGGTCGAGCCTCGGGCGAGCCCCACCACGAATTCGGATGGTGGGGCTCGCCC